>CALZFJ010000044.1 GCA_945645715.1 uncultured Prevotellaceae bacterium
CCCCCAAAAAAAACCAAAAATAAAAAAAAACTTACCAATATGAAAGAAATATGACCAATTTATTTATGATAATATTTCATAGATGAGAAATTTTTACTTATTTTTGCAAAGTAATTACAATATGGTGGCGGTCGTAAGTTCTTTTCAAACGATAGTTGCCATATTTTATGTGCATTTTAATGCAGAAAATAATTCATAACTAAATAATATGAGAAAATTATTCATTTCACTAACACTTTTATTATCAATGTCATTGATGAATGCTGATAATGTTTTCCTAAGTGAGTTCAAGACATTGAACGGCATGATTCCGTTCGACTATTTCACCAACAAGGACTTTGAGCCTGCCATTGACTTTGGCATCGAGAAGGCAAAGGCTGAGGTTCAAGCTATCGTCGATAATCCCGAAAAGCCTACATTCGACAATACCATTGTCGCTCTTGAGCGCACAGGCGAAGACCTTAACCGCGTCATTAATGTGTTCTATCCTCTTCTCTCGGCTAATGCCGACGATGAATTGATGGAGATTTCACAACGTGTGTCTCCGAAACTTTCGGAATATGGTAATTTCATATCGCTACATGAGGGATTGTGGAAGCGTGTGAAATATGTGTATGAAAACTGTGACAAGAATACTCTGTGCACAGAGGACCAGATGCTTCTCGAAAAAACCTATCAGAGCTTTGCCCGCAATGGTGCAAATCTTGAAGGTGCCGACCGCGAGAAATATCGCGAGCTTTCTACTAAGATTTCACAGCTTTCGCTGAAGTTTGGTCAGAATGTTCTCAAGGAACTCAACACCTATGAAATGTGGCTCACTGCCGATGATGTGGATGGTCTCCCCGAGAGTGCTCTCCAGGCTGCAAAAGATGCTGCAAAAGCCAAGGGAAAGGAAGATGCCTATCTCATCACTCTCCAAGCACCGAGTTATAGTCCATTTATGAAGTATAGCTCTCGCCGCGACCTCCGCGAGAAGCTCTACATGATGTACAACAAGCGTAACACCCAAGGCGAATACAACAACCTTGAGCTTATCAAAGAGCTTTCATTTGCCCGATATGAGATGGCGAAGCTCCTCGGCTATGACAATTATGCCGACTATGTGCTTCGCCGCCGAATGGCTGAAAACGTTGACAATGTTTACAATCTTCTCTATCAGCTCCGCGATGCCTACACCCCGGTGCTCAAGAAGGACCTTAAGGAGCTTGAGAAATTTGCCTCTGAGCTTGAGGGTAAGAAAATTAAGCTTGAAGCTTGGGACTACTCCTACTACTACAACAAGCTCAAAGACTCCAAATATGCTCTCAACGATGAGCTGCTACGCCCCTACTTCGAGCTTAGCAATGTGATGAAGGGTGTGTTTGGCCTTGCCACTCGTCTATATGGCTTGAATTTCACGCAAAATTTCAATGCTCAGGTGTTTAATCCAGAGGTTAAGGCTTTTGATGTCACCGATAATGATGGTAACTTCATTGGTATCATCTACACCGACTTCTTCCCTCGCTCAACCAAGCGTAGCGGTGCCTGGATGACTAATTTCCGTGAGCAACGCATCGATGCTCACGGAAACAACATTCGCCCGATCGTCACTATCACAATGAACTTCACGCGTCCGACTGCCGATAAGCCTTCGCTACTCACCTACTCTGAGGTTGAGACGTTCTTGCACGAGTTTGGTCACGCACTACACGGTTTGCTCGCCAACACCCGCTATGAGTCGCTTTCGGGAACCAACGTCTATCGCGATTTCGTGGAACTTCCTTCGCAATTCAATGAGAACTACCTATCACAGAAGGAATTCCTCGACAGCTTCGCTAAGCACTATATCACAGGCGAAAGTATGCCGCAAGAGCTTATCGACAAGATTCAGGCTTCTTCGCAGTTTGGTGCTGCCTATGCTTGCATTCGTCAGCTTAACTTCGGCTTGCTCGATATGGCTTGGCACACAATCACTGCTAAAGTAGATGACCCCTTTGCTTTTGAGGCTGAAGCCCTCAAGACGGTGAAAATCTTTGATGTAGCTCCGGGCACAATCATCTCTTCACAGTTCTCACACATCTTCTCGGGAGGCTATGCCGCAGGCTACTATGGATATAAGTGGGCTGAAGTGCTCGATGCCGATGCCTTCGCCAAGTTCAAGGAAGAAGGCATCTTTAATGCTGCCACTGCTCGCTCTTTCAAGGAGAATATCCTCATGAAAGGCTCTACCGAGCACCCGATGACGCTCTACAAACGCTTCCGTGGCAGTGAGCCTACCATCGACGCCCTGCTTGCCCGTGATGGCATCAAGGTATCTAAGTCGAAGAAGAAATCAAAGAAATAATCTAAAATAAACCGGGTGCCTACTGATTGCACCCTAATAAATAAATGCCCCTGCTACACATAAGGCGTGTGGCAGGGGCATTCTGCTATTTCTTACGATTTAATTTCTGAGAATCCGTAGTCCTGAATCTTTGGTGTCGTTGGTAGTGTTTCACAGAGTGTGTCTGAGGTGAGTTCACTCAAGCTTGTAGGCCTCAGATGACTATTTAATTATTATTATTGCTGTCCGATAAAATTTTTTAGTCATTAAAAGTGACGAAAACAGGAAATATACAAAAAAACTGCACTCTTTCAAATATTTCGTAAAAAACATATTATGATATGACAAAATAATATCATTTTTTTGCTTATATAGTCAGAAAGTCCCTGCAACGTGAGTCGTAGCAGGGGCTTTCCTTATGCTTATTGTTCGGATATCCTATTTGAAGATAAGCTGGGCAAACTCGGTGAGGTAGATGCGCCAGTTGCGCCAGATGTGTCCGCCGTCGGTTTCGCGATAGGTATATTTGTAGCCTTTTTCGTCGAAGTAACGGCGAAGGTCGGCATTCTGCCGGTAGAGGAAGTCGGTTTCGCCTATTCCAATCCAGTAGAGTTTCGGATTGGCGGCAAACAGTGTGGCAAGTTGCTTCTGCACGGTATCGTTACCTTTCAGAAGGTCGTAGAACGCTTTGGTTTGGTCGCCACCAATGTGTAGTCCTGCCGAGAAGAGACCGATGTAGTCGAATTTATCCGGGAAACGCTTCGAGATGTGGAACGAGTGTCCTCCGCCCATTGAGAGTCCGCACACTGCGCGGTGAGCCTTGTCCTTTCGCACTTTGAAGTGGCTCTCAACGTAGTTTACAATATCCATGAAGCTCTCGTCCATCGTAGCCTTGGGCTGGGTACGCGGATTCACACTTTCCATGAATGATGGCTGATACATTCCCCTCGGCCATTCACCGGGAGCAGCCTGGCAGTCGGCATTGCCATTTGGCATCACAACCACCATCGGCACTGCTTTTCCGGCAGCTATGAGGTTGTCGAGAATCTGCACGGTGCGTCCCTGTGTGGGCCAAGCGTCCTCGTCGCCACCGGCACCATGCAGCAGATAGAGCACCGGGTAGTCTTTGCCTTCGTCATAACCCGGTGGAGTGTAGATGCTCATGCGTCGTTTCATTCCCAGCATGGGGCTGTCGTACCACACTTTGGCGAGATTGCCGTGAGGCACTTCGTTCACCGAGTAGAGGTCGCCCTTGCTGCCTTTCTCGCCTTTCACTATGAAGAGGCTTGTGAGCGAAGCCACGTCGCGGTTAACATACACGTTGGCCGGGTCGAGCATCAACATTCCATCTACAATCACGTTGTAGGTGTAAAGCTCCGATTCGAGAGCAGTTGATGTGAAAGTCCACACGCCCTTTTCGTCCTTCTGCAAGTCGGCCACTCCGGGCTGTTCCCATTTTCCCATGGGCGTTTCCACCATCTTTGTGGGCAGGAATGTGCCTGTCACCTGCACCTTCTGTGCTTGTGGGGCGAAGATTGAGAATGTGACGGTGCCATCGACATTCACTACCGGCGATTGCACCTGTGTTCCGCTCCAGAGTGCTTCCTGGGCGGTCATGGTTACAGTAGCCAATGCTACTGCTACGAGTGATAAAATTGTCCTTTTCATTATATGTTCTTGGGTTAAATGTGATAGTAAACCAATTATTAAACGTTTCTACTTCATTTTTTAGTATGTTTTTGCTCATAAAACAGTATTTGATAGTTGAGCCGAAAATGCCTTTTTTCTTTTTTCGGGGCTAATGGCACACATTTTTTCGTTTACGCTTTTTTGGTATCACAAAAAACATTACTTTTGTAGATTAATCGCAAAAGCTCCATTAAAGAGGCTCTTGCGGTGACGAAATTTAATGTTTTTGCGTAAATATTTTATGGATAACAGGCAAAATAAGCAACGATTGCTCGATTCACGCTACTTGCGCATGGCTCGCATCTGGGCTGAAAACTCCTATTGCGAACGCCGCAAGGTGGGTGCGCTCATTGTGAAAGACAATATGATTATTTCCGACGGTTTCAACGGCACTCCGTCGGGCTTTGAGAATGTGTGTGAAGACGAGGAGGGAAAGACCAAATCTTATGTGCTCCATGCCGAGGCTAATGCCATCACCAAGGTAGCTCGCAGCGGCAACAGCAGCGACGGTGCTACGCTCTACATCACTGCCTCGCCCTGCATAGAGTGCGCAAAGCTAATAATCCAGGCAGGCATCAAGCGAATAGTATATTCCGAGCTATACCGCTTCCACGATGGTATCGACCTGCTGAACAGAGCCGGCATTGAATGTGTTCTATTAGAAGACGACAAATCTCTCAACGAATAACTTTATTCTTTATTTACTACGACGCGATGAAACCATCGAAAAATACTATTGTCTGGCTGCCTCTTGCCATCTCCATATCGGTAGTTGCCGGTATGCTGATGGGAAACCAGTTTTCCAACCAGAAATTCATTAGCGACAACGACCGCAAGCTCAACACAATCCTTAACCTCATAGGTGAGGAATATGTAGATACGGTCAATATCGGCGAACTTGTGGAGCAGTCGATACCGCAAATTCTCGCCAATCTCGACCCCCACACCACCTATATTCCTGCCAAAGACTTGCAAGACGTGAACAACGAGCTTGAGGGCAGCTTTGGTGGCATAGGCATTTCATTCATGGTGCTCAACGACACCACCACCGTGGTGGAAGTGATTGCCGGAGGTCCCTCGGAGAAAGTGGGCATCATGGCAGGCGACCGCATCATCAAGGTTGATGGCGTGGACTTTGTGGGGAAGAAAATCAGCGACGACTCAGTGCGTGCAACACTTCGCGGAGCAATAGGCTCAACGGTGAAACTCTCAATAAAGCGTGCCGGAACAAAGAAACTGCTTGAATACGACGTGAAGCGAGGCGACATTCCGGTGAAGTCGGTCGATGCTTCCTACATGGTCGATAAACTCACAGGATATATCAAGGTGAACAAATTCGGGCGCACCACCTACGACGAGTTCCTGAACGGCATGATGAAGCTCATGAACGAGGGCGCAAAGCGATATATTGTGGATTTGCGCGGCAATGCCGGCGGATATATGGAGATAGCAATACTCATGGCAAACGAGTTCCTGCCATCGAACGAGCTTATTGTATATACCAAAGGCAGAGAGAAGAAAAACGACTCGCAGATGTGGAGCGACGGAAATGGGTCGTTCCAAGATGCCGAGATTATCGTGCTTATCGACGAATACTCGGCAAGTGCAAGCGAGATTTTTGCCGGAGCAATACAGGATAACGACCGCGGACTGGTGGTGGGTCGCCGCTCATTCGGAAAAGGACTTGTGCAGCGTCAGGTCGCGCTATCCGACAGTAGTGCCATACGCCTCACCATCGCACGATACTACACCCCCACTGGGCGATGCATTCAGAAGGATTACAAGACAGGCTCTTACAATCAGGAACTTTATGAGCGATACAGCCACGGAGAACTTTACAACAAAGACAGCATCAAAGTGGACAAGTCACAGCACTTCCTCACAGCTCACGGACGCACAGTGTATGGCGGAGGTGGCATTGTCCCCGACATTTTTGTGCCAAATGACACTACAGGCATTTCCACCTACTACATCAATGTGGCTAACGCCGGACTATTGCAGAAATTTGCCTTCACCTACTCCGACATCAACCGCAAGGCACTGAGCAAGCTGAAGGACTACAAGCAATTCCTGCGCATACTGCCCAGCAACGATGCCATCTTGAACGATTTCGTGAACTTTGCAGCCGAGAACGGCGTGCCGGCTCGCTGGTACTACATTAACCTCTCGCGCAACCTCATAGTGACGCAAATCAAGGCTCTCATTGCCCGCGACATTTTCGGTCCAGATGCGTTCTACCCTATCTACAACCGCGACGACAAAAACATTGAGGCTGCCCTGAAGGCATTCGACAACCACAAGGCTGTATTCCCGATAACTGCTGAGCAATGATTGACAAGAGCGAACTGCGACGTGCGTTGCGCCTGATGTGCCGGTGCTTCACTGCCGATGTGGCAGCAATTTCGGCTCGGGCTGTGATGGAGAAAGTGCAGGCACTGCCTTGCTTTGAGGTAGCCAGGCGCATAGTGCTCTACCATTCGCTGCCCGACGAGTTGCCAACCACTGAGATGCTGAATGAGTGGAGTGCAGATAAGTTGGTGCTTCTTCCGCGCGTGGTGGGTGATAAAATGGACATTGTAGCCTTCCATGCAGGCGAACTTGCCACAGGCTCATTCAACATTCAGGAACCTACGGGTAACGAAATCATCACCGATTTCGCCGCTACCGACGTGGCAATTATCCCAGGAGTGGCATTCGACAGGCATGGTAACCGCCTCGGTCGCGGCAAAGGCTACTACGACCGCTTTCTCAGCCACTTCCCCGGCATCAAGATAGGCATCTGTGCCGACTTCCGCCTTGTTGATACAGTTCCCGCCGAAGCGCACGATGTGAAAATGGACTATGTAATTACTCCTTCAACCACCATAATAAACAATGATTGTAACAAAAGACACTAAGCTGCATGATGTGGTGATTAGCGAGCCTGCGATTATTGCAGTGCTAAGTCGCTTTGACATCACACTGGGAATCGGAGACAACACCGTGCGCCGCATTTGCGACGAGCGTGGCATCAATTCATCTTTTTTCGTGGCTACTCTCAATGCCTTTATCGATGATGAATATTCGGGTAATGACATCTTCCTTGCTCATAAAAAAGAATCCGAAGCCTTCTTGCATCGCACGGGTAACTACTACTTGCGCTTCTTGATTCCGAACGTGGAGCAGCATTTCAATCTGCTCATTCGACGCAACACAGCCGTAAACTCCAATCTCGAACTGATGCGCAACTTCTTCGGCGAGGTGAAAACCGACATTTTGGCAGCCTTGTCGTGCGAATCACAGTTTACACCATGTAATGCTGTAGAAGAGAAATTAGACGACCTGATAAGTATGTTTGTGATTCATCTCTCGGGCAACTATGATGTGAATCTCTGCCAAGCCGTGCTCTTTGCCATTATCGGGCTGAAGAAGGACATTAACCTCTATAACCGCATCTGCAAAAGCTTGGAGTGATGGAAAAGGTGAATATTGCCATAGTCACAAGTGATACACTCTCTTATTTGGGCGTAAAAAAATTGCTTGAGGATATTCCTGCAGTGACAGTGTGCCACATTGCCGACGCTGCCGGCTTAATCGACGGCAATGCCGACCGATTTGACGTGATAGTGGCTGACGCGGCTGTGTGCATGTCGCACCTGCAGTTCTTTTTGCCGCGTCGAAGCAAGACTCTGGTTATAAGCGATAAACCATTAGTGCAACCAGCCTTCGATTTCATCAATCGAACCGACAGCGCACAGCAGCTTAGCGAAAAACTCATTGACTATATCGACAAATTGCGCACCACAGCCTCGCCCCAGTCGGAGCTTAGTCAGCGCGAAATAGAAGTGCTCACGCTTGTGGCTTCGGGGAAAATCAACAAAGAAATTGCCGATGCACTGCAGATAAGCATCAACACCGTGCTCACCCACCGCAAGAACATAAGTGCAAAATTGGGAATAAAAAGTGTGTCGGGACTCAGCGTGTATGCCATGATGAATGGCTACTTGAAATAAGTGCCACTATTTCTCTATAAATCCATAAAGCAGCGAGTCGGGCTTGAGTTTCGATTGCAACTCGGGCGTAAGGTTCATTTCGTTTCCAAACTGGCACCAGAAAGTTTGAGCCACCACAGGGTCGAGTTGCAGAGTGCGTGCATACAGTCGCTGCAATGAGTCGCAGCACAGCTTGTGGGCAAGCTCAAACTCGCGGTCGATGCTGTCGTTGATTTCACCCTTCTTCGCCATAGCCACATATTTTCTGTGCAAACTCTTGCGGCGATTAACCATACCCCACCGCTCGGCAAAAGCCTTGAAATATTCACTGTTTAACTGCTGCCCCACAACGTTCACATATCCATTGCCTATGCGAATGTCGATGTTGCCATTTTCAAGAATGAAGAAAGTGCAGTTGCTCAAAAAATTATTGTCGATGCGAACGAATGCAGTTGCATGAGTGTCGGTTTCACCCTTTATCGTGAAAGACCTGCTGCCATTTGCCATACTATGCTTCCCAAGAACGCGCACAGCACCATAATCAGTGCTATATTCATATACAGTGACACTATCGGCACTCACACCTGCATCGATAGTGCACGAAATGCTATACCCCTGGTGGTCATTCTTTCCACAGGAGGCTATGGTAATTGCTGTTATAGCTATTAATATCGTTGAAATCCCTTTCATGACTACAAAATTAATATAAAAATTGCAATTAGCCCAAATTATTTGCAAACAGTAAAGTCAGTTTTGGCAAAATGATAGAATTTGGCTGAAAAAATACTTTAGATGAAGAAAAATATCAAATATCTTTTGCTGAATGATAGAAAAGTAGTATATTTGCAAGCAAATTGAAAAGAACAAAACAAAATTTAATTACATTATGTGTGGAATAGTAGAAATATTTGGACAAAATGTAGGCACAAGTGCCATGCGACAGCATATATTGAAAATGTCGAAAAAAATACGCCATCGTGGTCCTGATTGGTCGGGTATCTATTGCGGTGAAAATGCGATAATGTCGCACGAAAGATTATCGATAGTAGATCCACAGTCGGGCGGACAGCCACTGAAAACGGCAGATGGCAAGGTGGTTCTCACTGTGAATGGCGAGATCTACAATCATCAGGACTTGCGCAAGGAATTTGAGGGAGAATATGAGTTCCAGACCGGTAGCGACTGTGAAGTGATTCTGCCTCTATATCTCAAATATGGCAATGATTTTCTTGAGAAACTAAGCGGAATATTTGCCTTTGCGCTCTACGACAGCGAACGCGACTATTTTATCATAGCACGCGACCCGATAGGTGTGATTCCGCTATATATAGGCTATGACACTGAAGGTCATCTTTATTTTGCGTCAGAGCTTAAAGCACTCGAAGGCACTTGTAACGCCATTGAGCCTTTCCTGCCCGGTCACTATATGGATAGTGACTGCGACGAACCGAAGCGATGGTATGTGCGTGATTGGGAGAGCTACAAGAATGTGGAGGACAACGTCACCGATATCGATGAACTTCGCGAAGCTCTCGAATCTGCTGTGCGCCGCCAGCTTATGAGCGATGTGCCTTATGGTGTGCTTCTCTCAGGCGGACTCGATTCTTCTATCATATCGGCTATTGCTGCCAAATATGCTTCACGGCGAATTGAGAGCGACGGCAAGCAGGAAGCGTGGTGGCCGCGTCTTCACTCCTTTGCTGTGGGACTGAAAGGTGCACCCGACTTGGTGGCTGCACGCAAAGTGGCTGAGC
>CALZFJ010000045.1 GCA_945645715.1 uncultured Prevotellaceae bacterium
TTGTTGTAGCTGCGCGACAGGTTGCCGGCGGCATTGAGCTTGTCGATGTAGTCGAAATAGGCGTGCTCAAAACGCAATCCCAGGCTGAAGTGGGTGTTCTGGTCGAGTGCGAAACCATATTGCACGAATCCGGCATACACATTGTCCTTCACTTTCGTAGATGAGTTGGGAAGCTGTGCACCTGTGATTTCATTCGATGCGTTGCGTTTCACAAAAGTTTCCTCGGTTCCTGCCTGGAACTGTCCGCGCCAAATGGGGTAGGAGAGCACGAGCTTCGTTGCCACCATGTTGTTCTTGGAGTCGCTCACGGCATACACATTGCGGTTGTCGTGAGTAGCCACCTCGTCGGTGTTTTGGTATTCGTTGTCGTGCGAGACGAACATATCGGTGTTGAAGTCGATATTGAGCTTGCCCACGGTGCCATTGTAGTAGGCATTCACGAGCACATTATGCGGATTCTCGCTCCATTTCTTTCCGTCGCTGTTCACGTTCTCAATGAAGGTGCCGCGGTCCCATTTGTCCATGTTGAGGGTTTCGTCGGTGTCGCCCGAGGTGGTGATGGCATAGTCAACCTTTGCACCGAGCGAGTGTAGGTCGTTGATTTGCCAGTTGAGTCCGCCGGTCAGGTGAGTGCCGATGCCGCGCCATGCATATTTCATCGAGCCTTCATATTTGAAAAGTTCCTCGCCCGACTTGGGATTGGTGGTGAGTTGTCCCAAAGTGCTGTTTTGCACAGTGCGATATTCCCACTCCTTTGCCGATGCAAAGAAGTCCCATCCGCCGGTGCGGTAGTTCACGTTCACTTGTGCCTCGGGGTCGTTCTTGCCGGTGCGCAAGCTCTGCTCCGTCTTGGCAAAAGTGTTGAAGCTGAATCCGTCGCCCTGGCGACGCACCGTCTTTATGCGCACAACGGCACTCACCGAGGCATCATACAAGGCGCCGGGATTGGTAATCACCTCCACATCAGCAATCTCGTCGCTCATAAGGCGTTTCAGCTCGTCGGTGTCGTGCACCCGACGGCCATTTATGTAGTAGATAGGAGTGCCACGGCCTATCACTTCAAGTCCATCGCCCTTCTTGATCATTCCGGGCACTTTGCGCAGCACATCTTGTGCGGTTCCGGCTTTCTCAAGCACCGAACCGCTCACCTTAGTCACCATTGCATTTCCTTTAAGTCGCGTGTTGGGGAGCTGTCCCTTCACCACAATTTCCTGAAGCTCCACAATGCTCATTATCGAGTCGAGAGCAATCGAGTCGAGCGCGGCATCATAGTTTTGAGCTTGGGCTGCCATAGCACCGAGTGCCAATGCAGCAAAAAAAGCGAATCGTTTCATAGATATAATTATTTTTCCATCGTTTTGTTTGTTACTCTCATAATTTTTTTAGTTCTCTCAAAGAGCCTTTGTAAGCTCCTTTTATAATTTGACGCACGCAGTCGCCAAAAAGTTACACTAAAATGAAAAAATATTAACAAATTCTCAATTTTATTTATTTTTTCGCCGCAAAATTACACCATTCCCCTCACCTCGCGGTGTAAAAAACGGACATTCTCCCACAGCCAATGCCACTGCTATCTGCTTTGCCTATATCAGCAATAGGAAAATCCCTTGCAGATTGCATTGGAAGCCTGCCCACCTACCACTACCTTTGCACCAAAAAGAAAGGAAAAGATTATGAGTCAGTCAATGATTACTTGGTGCGTGATAGCCGGAGTGCTGTCGATCGCATTTATTATTAGAGCAATAGAATGGTATTACACCGAATGCCATCACAGCGGCAGAAAGCCGTGGCATATTGTTGAAATAGGCAAGGAACGTGAAATATTTTTCGTTCCCGGTGACTTGGACGACAACGATATCGAGGACTTTTAGGGCATTACCGACATGACAAATAACACCGATATCCATGAAGTGGCATCTTTCCTTGCCGACTACGCTTCGCATTTGCTTGGGTGTGGGGCTACCTGCATTCGCATTGAGAAAAACACCCATAGAATGGCGGAGGCATTCGGAGTGGAATCTGACATATCAATTATGCCAACCCACATATATGTGACAGCATGCGGCAAAGATGCATCACACAATGGTGTGGCAATCCGAAAGACCGCCAGTTGCGGCATTAATTTCAATCTCAATGCTCGCCTAAGCCGGCTAAGCTGGGAAGTTGCCGACAATCGCCTCGATTTTGCCACCGCCGTGAAACGCTTCAACAAGATTCTTGAAACAAAGCCTACGGGGAAGTGGGAAGTGCTGTTTCTCACGAGCTTTGCCAACGCTGCATTTTGCCGACTGTTTGGTGGCGACCCATCAGCTATGCTGATAGTGTTTATCTCGACATTGGCAGGCTACAGGCTGAAGCAGATTATGCTGTCGGACCGACGCGATGTGCGCCTCGTGTTTCTGTGTGCATCGTTCTTTTCAGCCGCTCTGAGTGCCGGAGGACAACTTTTCGGCATTGGTAGCACACCCGAGATAGCACTCGGCACAAGTGTGCTGTATCTGATTCCGGGAGTACCCTACATAAATGCCGTCAGCGACATAATCTACAAGCATTATCTCTGCGCATTCAGTCGGTTTGCAGATGCTGCGGTACTCACTGCGTGCCTAACCGTGGGGCTGTGCACCGGAATGTTGATTTTAGGATTAAAGTGGTTTTAAATGATTGGAGGGGTCTCTTATGTGTAACGATTTGTTGGTAAATATTTTTGAAGATGGATTGTTTGCAGCTATAGCTGCTATCGGATTTTCCAGCATCAGCAATACGCCCCGGAGGGCTTACCTCACTTGCGCCCTGATTGCAGCCGCAGGACATTCCATTCGCTACGTCATTTCATTGCCCGATTTTGGCGGAATGAACATCATCATCAGCAGCACACTTGCGGCATTTGCCATAGGGATTCTTGCCGTATTATTCGCATCTCGCATAAAATGCCCGGCTGAAGTATGCTTTTTCCCGGCATTGCTGCCTATGATACCGGGAATGTATGCCTACCGCACGGTAGAAGCTTTGATTTCCTGCCTCTGTAACACCCAAGAAGAAACATTCAGGCACTATTTCTATCTTTTGGCTTACAATGGACTGACGTGCACGTTCATTGTTTTGGGCATGGTTGTCGGTGCCACCATTCCGGTGTTCATGTTCAAAAAACTCTCATTTACAGCTACAAGGTAGCATTATTATTCATATATTTGCAGCACTATGGAATTGAGACAATTAAAATCTTTCATTAAAGCCGCTGAAATGCTCAGCTTTTCAGACGCAGCAAAAGCTCTTAACATTGCACAAAGCTCACTATCGCAGCAGATTAAGCAGCTTGAAGACGAACTTGACGTGAAACTTTTTCTACGCAACAGCCACTCTATCGCCCTTACCGAAGCCGGAAAGGTGATGCTTCCATTTGCTTTGCGGACTATACATGATGCCCAGACTTGCACTGACCGCATACGAGATTTGCAGAAATTACTCACCGGCTCTCTTTGCATTGGGGTCACCTACTCCTTCAGCCCAATACTGACTGAAACGGTTATCTCGTTTATGAAATTGTATCCTCACATCAAGCTTAATATCATATATGAGCCGATGAACAAACTAATGGAGCTTCTTGCCAAGCGACAACTTGATTTCGTCCTTGCGTTCAAGCCCACTCATCCCATTGCCGATGTCGAATCGCACACATTGTTCCAGAATAGATTGTCGGCAGTGGTCAGCGCCACGCACCAACTTGCATCTAAAGAGAAAGTCACACTGTCGGAACTTGAAAAATATGATCTGGCTCTGCCTTCTAAGGGGCTTCAGGCTCGAAATGCCTTCGACAGCATTGTCAACGGTTCGGATAATTTCAATATCCGCATCGAACTGAATGAAGTGAATATTCTACTCAAACTGATACGCCAAACCCGCCTCGTGACTGTTCTTGCCGAAGATTCCATTTATAACGAGCGCGATGTGAAAGCAATCCCAATCGACATCCCCGAGAATGAAATGATGGGATGCGTACATATTCTCAAGGACTCATATCACAAGCACTCAATGAAAGAGTTTGTGAGGCTGTTAAGTGAGTCGATTGCAGTCAAGGTGCGCCAGAACTCATGGATATAGTCCGGAAGAAATTTCTTTTGAGCCTTCATTAAGGAATCGGCGGAGCAAAAATCCCAGAAAATAAGGGAATGTGTAGAACAAACCATTAAACCCTATGTTGCGATTGCAGAGCTTGATACCATATTTAATATCGGGGTATTTTCCGCCATTGTCAATAATCTTGCTGAGTGAACGAGTTGCATTATCAGATGCCTTAACCTCTATGGGAATCAAACAATTGGAATCTCTCACAAAGAAATCAATCTCCATTGTTGATTTCTCATTGCGATAGAAATATAGGCCATAGCCCTGCTTTACAAGCATCTCGCCTACAACATTTTCATACAAAGCGCCCTTATAGGTTCCATAATTATGATTTTGCCTAATGTCGTCTTGCGATTCACGGTCGAGCGATGCCACAAGCAGCCCTGTATCCCGATAATAGAGTTTAAAAGAGGATGGATTGTAATTGCCTTTCAGTGGCAGGCTTAATTCATCAAGGCAATAGCACACATTCACTATCCCGGCATCATTGAGCCATTCTATTGTCCCCACATAATCGCGTGAGCGAGCTCCTCGTGCCACTTTGGTTATCTGGAACTTTTTATTGTCTCTTCCAAGAAATACCGAAATATGGTTGTAGATGTTCTTGATTTTACCCTTATCAAGACCTCCGGCATACTTTGTAATGTCTTCCTCATAGTCGAGCAACAATTGGCGCTGCATCTGCAATGTACCCTCAAAATTATTATTTGCCATGAATTTGCTCACTATAGCAGGCATTCCACCAATTATCATATATTCACGAAAAGCATCACCAAGCACATTCATCTCAACCGACGACAATGGCTCTGTTTTTTTCATCTTTTCTAAAAGGGAATCAATAAAATCTCCGCCATAGCCTTTAGCCCACAAAAATTCCTCAAAATCGAGAGAATGCATCTCGTAATCTTCCTTATAGCCAACACTGTTCGACTCAATCTCCCGATAATTAATTCCCATCAATGACCCTGAACATATCACGTCGAACCGCCCATCAATAGCAAATGCCTTCAGGCAAGTAGCACATTGTGGACAATCTTGTATCTCATCGAAAAATATCAATGTTTTGTAAGGAATAAATCTGAAATACGGATTAATAAGTGTTATATTCTTTATTATATTTTCCACTTCATAACCATTATCAAATATTTGCTTGAAACTGCTTTGAAGAATAAAATTCAGAGCAATTACACTATCATAGTTTGTTGAGGCAAAGTGCATTATTGAAGATGTTTTGCCTATTTGCCGGGCACCTTTCACAATGAGTGGTTTGTGATTACGTTTTTTCCACTCCTTAAGATAAATGTCGATTTTTCTATGCAAAAATTTCATAATCAGTGTATTTAGCAATGCAAAGATAGTGATTTTCCACATTTTTCCAATGGTCTTTAGGGATATTTCCCACATTTTTCCGGATTTTCTGCGCACTTTTTTCACATTTTTCCATGGTTTTATCCTATAATCTTACACATTTTTCCAAATTTTGGGCCGTCTTGGGGGGAGTTACTTGAAAACGGCTGTCACTTCTTGGGGCGGTTACTCATGGTAGGCACGGTAGCCGCGAATGAAGTCGGTGCGCTTTATCTCGCAGAGATGGGCAAGATACTCGGTGGGCGACATGCCGGCAAACTGTCGGAACTCCTTGTTGAAGTGTGAGTGGTCGGTGAAGCCGAGGTCATCGACAATGGTGGTAAACACGCTCTCGTCGAGCGTCTGCATCATCTTTGTGGCATAGAAAAAGCGCTTGGTGCGAATCATTTGCTTGGGCGTCATTCCCACATGTTCGGTGAAAATGCGTCGAAACTGGCGCTCGCTGAGGCAGGCAATGTCGCTAAGCCGTTCGATACTCACGGTGGGATCGGAGTCGATGGCACTGCACGCTGCGATGAGCGGTTTGAGATACACGCTGTCGCCGTTGTTGTAGAGACGGCGCATGATAAAGGCTTCTATTATGGCGATGGCTTCATCATCGGTTGAGCTGTCGAGCACACGGCATTTCAAGTCGTGGAAGCCGGGCATTTCCAGCAAGTCCATCGACACGTTGTCCTCAACAAACGAATCAGACGGCATGCCCATAATCATCTTCAGCGCGTAGGGGCGGAAGAAGACAAACAGCAAGTGCGTGGATTGCGCCGTGTGAACGTTGATGCTGCGTGTGTATTGCCCGCACACCGATGCCACATTGCTGTTATCTACCATACCATTCACCACAAGAGGTGTGCGCCGGTGAAACATCCATTTCATCGACCCCGTAGGCACGATATTCATCTCGGCTGAGATACGCTCGGTCTTCATCACCCAGTAGTGGTGCACATAGGCACGCAAGGGTGGGGTAGGAAGCATCACCCTCGTCAGCATCAATAAGTCGGTAATTCTTTGTTGCTTTATACTTTACTTTCTCTCACAAATCGGGCATTAGCCTTAGTGCAAATTTACTACAAATAGATGAATTGCAACCTAAATTATTGCAAAATTCCCTTTTCGTCGATTAAATTCACCTGTGCGTTGAAGAATCGGGGCAAAAGTTTGCTTTCGGTTGAAAATTATTGCATATCTTTGCAGTTACCACTATTTATAAACAGACAGAAACTACAAAACAACTACCAATAGGCATGAAAAGATTATTTACCTCTATGGCAGCCTGCCTGCTCACATCTGCAGCAGTCTTTGCCGATGCTCCGGCTGGATACTACAGCTCTCTCGACGGAAAGTCGGGCGAGTCGCTCAAAAACCAACTGCACGACATCATTGCTCCACACACTCAGCTCACCTATAGCAGCCTGTGGAACTATTTCCCGCAGACCGACGCTTATCCCGAACAGGTGAACGGCAAGCTGATTGTGTGGGACATGTACTCCGACAACTGGAACACGCTGAAATACTTCTACTATGGCGGCACCCGCGGTCTCAACCGTGAGCACTCGGTGCCGAAGAGCTGGTGGGGCAACTCTGGCAGCTCAAACAGCGACATCGAGAAATTCCTTGCCGGAACCGACCTCATGCACCTCTTCCCCAGCGACGGCCCTGCCAACTCTGCCAAGAGCAACTATCCGCTCGGCGTGGTTGATGTGAGCACTTTCAGCAATGGCGTGAGCACTGTGGGCTACCCCGTCACAGGGCAGGGCGGTGGAAGCTCGCGCGTGTTTGAGCCTGATGACGAATACAAGGGCGACTTCGCACGTGTGTATTTCTATATGGCTACCTGCTATCAAGACTACACCTGGAAATACACCTATATGTTCATCGACAAGTCGTCGAGCTATCTCTCACTGAAGCCGTGGGCATACAATATGCTGCTCGAGTGGGCACGCGAAGACCCCGTGAGCCAGAAGGAAATTGACCGAAACGATGCCGTATATCGCATTCAGGGCAACCGAAATCCATTCGTTGATGACCCTATGCTTATGGAATACATCTGGGGTAACCGCCAAGGGCAGACCTACGCCGCCGATCACCCCACCGGCGACCCCGAGCTAATAAGCCCCGTACAGGACTCCGAACTCGACTTCGGAGAGGTGGCTATCGGAAGCTCGCAGCATGTGGATTTACTCGTGAAGGGAGTGAATCTTACAGGCTCTATCTCGGTGACAATTTACCGCGACGATGCAGCTATGTTTAAGGCTCAGGTGAAGACCATTCCTGCCAGCAACGCCAACACCGCCGACGGCTATAAGCTGCGAATCACCTACACCCCTACAGCCATTGGCGAACACAAAACCCGACTCGTGGTGAGCGATGGCGGACTCACCGGCAGTGTGGGCGTATCGCTCAAGGCTTCGTGCCTCGCAGTTCCGTCGCTCTCGCAGCTCACTGCCAACCCGGCTACCGACGTGACCGATAGCGGCTATCACGCTTCGTGGAGCGAAGCCCCTGAAACCATCGATTACTATGTGCTCACCCGCACCGTGTATAGCGGAAGCACAGCCACTACCACTCAGCTACAGATTGATGAAACATCTTGCGACTTCGACGACCTCCACGCCGGCGAAACCCACACCTACTCGGTGCAGTCGAGCCGACTCGGCTATCTCTCAGTGGCTTCAAATGTGGTGACGGTAACCGCTTCGGGCGTGACGGGCGTAGAGGGCGATAAACGCCTCGTGGTGGCTTCTTACCACGACGGGGTAGTCCGCGTCATTTGCAGCGAGAAGCTCGCAAATTGCCGTATTTACGACGCTCAGGGACGCATCGTGGAGCATCTGCCGGTGGTTGAGCCGAACCAGCTAATCACATTGCCGCTCGGAGTGTATATCATCACCGTCGATGGCATGACTCACCCGGTAAAAGTCGTTGTGCGGAAATAACCGCTCAGCGCACCGATTGATTGTAACATCGACCAACCATAAAACAGCGCAAGCGCATCGCCCGAGAGGGTTGATGCGCTTGCTGTATTTTTGCTCCACTGCCACATTGCGGCGGCTTGCGATTCCACTATAATCGCTTCGGCGAGGCAGCTTGTGTCATCGCATTACGGCGGCTTGCGATTCCACTATAGCCGCTTCAGTACGGTTGCTTGTAATGTCGCGACACAGCTGTTTAGAAAGCCTTTGTGGGGGCGCCGAGGATGTCGGCAAGGAGATTGTTGCCCAGGCTCGAAGCTCCGATGCGGAAGAAGCGATTGGTGAGCCATTCTTCGCCGAGAATTTCCTTCACAATGGTGTAGTAGATGAGGGCATCTTCGGTGGTGCGTACACCGCCCGAAGCCTTGAAGCCAACCATCACACCATGCTTCTCATAATACTCCTTGATGCACCGGCACATCACGTAGGCTGCCTCAGGAGAAGCTCCATCATAGATTTTTCCGGTAGAGGTCTTGATGAAGTCGGCACCCGAATACATCGATAGGATAGAAGCCTTCTTGATGTTGTCGGCAGTCTTGAGTGCGCCGGTTTCGAGAATCACCTTGAGGCGTGCATCGCCTGCCGATTCCTTTATCTCCGAAATCTCGTCGGCAATTTCCTCATAGTTCTCGTCCATGAAATAGCCAAGCGGGAAAACTATATCCACCTCATTGGCACCATCGGCAACGGCAAGAGCAGTCTCGGCGCATTTCACTTCGAGACGAGCCTGCGACGAAGGGAAGTTGGCTGAGCACACTGCCACATTCACCTCGCTCACTTCGAGAGCCGAGCGGACCACTCCGGCGAAATTGGAATATACACAGATGGCAGCCACATTCTTCAGCTGCGGATAGTTGGTTTCAAAATCATTCACCTTCTGGGTGAAGGCGGCAACTGAGCGCTCCGAGTCGGTAGAGCTGAGGGTGGTGAGGTCGATGCAGTTGAGCATAAACTGATACACCTCCTGTTTGCGATTTTCGTCAATGTGCTCAGCGAGCAGCTTTGCCACTTCGGCTTTCACTTGCGCATCGTCGGTGCACACGTTGCTCTCCTTGATGGCTTGAGTGTACTTGTTGGGAGTTTCTTCCATAATCCTATAATTTTTTTGAGTTGTTCTTATTGTGTGTTGAAAAAATTTCACAATGTGTCTTTTTGTGGAGAAAATTGCATCTTGAAAATTATGTAAACGTAGGTAATTG
>CALZFJ010000046.1 GCA_945645715.1 uncultured Prevotellaceae bacterium
CAGGTGGCTATGCCATCATCGTTCGGGCTATGGTTTGGTGCCTATGCCGAAGCTCTCGTCGATGACCTCACTGTGCTCCGTGCTGCCTACGACGTCACCAACCGCAACCCGCTCGGCTCGGCTGCCGGATATGGCTCCTCGTTCCCGCTCAACCGCACAATGACCACGCAGCTGCTCGGTTTCCGCTCAATCGACTACAATGTGGTATATGCCCAGATGGGTCGCGGCAAGACTGAGCGCATCGTGGCAAATGCCATCGCCAATGTGGCTGCAACGGTATCGAAGCTCGCTTTTGATGCCTGCATGTACAATTCTCAGAACTTCGGCTTCATAAAGCTCGCCGACGAGTTTACCACCGGCTCATCTATCATGCCTCACAAGAAGAACCCCGATGTGTTTGAGCTTACCCGGGCGAAATGCAACAAGCTACAGGCTCTGCCCTACGAAATCACGCTTATCACCAACAATCTGCCTTCGGGCTACTTCCGCGACCTTCAGCTGGTGAAGGAGTCCTTCCTCCCCGCATTCGACGAGCTGAAGAGCATTCTGGTGATGGTGAACGCAATGATGGCTCAAGTGAAGGTGAACGAGCACATTCTCGACGACCAGCGCTACGACCTCATGTTCTCGGTGGAAGAAGTGAACCGCCGCACCCTCGAAGGAGTCCCCTTCCGCGATGCCTACAAGCAGGTGGGTCTCGAAATCGAAGCCGGACGCTTCAAGCCGGTGAAAGAGGTGGCTCACACCCACGAAGGCTCTATCGGCAACCCCTGCAACGACGAGATTGCCGCCCTCTTTGAAAAGGAGCTGGAGCAATTCGACTTCGACACCTACCACCAAGCCTTCAGCCGGCTGCTCGGCTCGTGAATTCCCCACCCGGCCCGAATCGTCTGACGAAAACAACAGCTACTCACTCTTAACTAAATATTAGAGAAATGGATTACATCGCAAATCCCAACCGCTACGCCGACGGCGTGATGAACTACCGCCAATGTGGCAACTCGGGCATCAAGCTGCCCGAAATTACCCTCGGTTTCTGGTGGAACTATGGCGACGGAAACGACTACAACGATTGCCTTGCCCGAATGACCTACGCCTTCAACAACGGCATCACCTGCTTCGACCTCGCCAACAACTACGGGCCGCCCTTTGGCGCCGCGGAGAGCAATTTCGGCAAAATGTACACCGAAAACTTCAAGGCTCACCGCCACGAGATGATTATCACCACAAAGGCGGGCTATAATATGTGGGAAGGTCCCTACGGCTGCGGCTCATCGCGCAAGATGCTTATCACAAGCCTCAACGAGTCGTTGCAGCGCATGAAACTCGACTATGTGGATATCTTCTACTCTCACCGCTACGACGGCTCCACCCCAATAGAGGAGACCATGCAGGCTCTCATTGACATTGTGCGCAGCGGAAAAGCTCTATATGTGGGTCTATCGAACTATCCTGCCGACAAACTTGTGGCTGCCGTGGCTTATCTGCGCAACCAGCACGTGAATCCCATAATCTATCAGGGAAAATACAATATGCTCGTGCGCGACGTGGAGGAGCGTCATTTCGATGCGCTGCAGAACCTCGGCATCGGCTTCACTGCCTTCTCGCCACTGGCTCAAGGCATTCTGTCGGGTAAATACATCGACGGAATCCCCGCCGATTCGCGTGCCGCTTGCCTCAACCCGCTCATGAAGGATATGATTACCACCGACGCGCTGAAGAAAGTGCAACGACTGAAGCTCATTGCCGAAACTCGCGGACAGACCCTCGCCCAGATGGCTGTGGCTTGGATTCTCGCCAAGCAGGCTGTAACTTCGGTGATTGTTGGCTCACGCACCGTGGAACAACTTGCCGACAGCATCGGCGCCGTACACAATAGCTCTTTCACCGCCGAGGAATTGCTCGAAATCAATCAGATTCTGCTATGATACGCCGCTGGATTGCTTGCTTTGTAATGGCTGTGGTTGCTGCAGTGGCGTGCACCACTATCGACGATAACCGCACGCCCTCCTATCAGGTCCATATAAAACTGAACAGCGTGGGACTGTGGGACACATATGGCGTACACGGCATGGGCGACCACCGTGTGTTCAGCGCCCGCAAGAAGCTACCCTCTAATTTCCACTTCACCGCCAACACATTCACCGGATTTGCCGGCGTGCTGCTGATGATGGGCTACGACTTTACCACCCAGACCTACAACACTCCTGTAGCTTACGAGATTGCTTGCCCGGTGGAGTGCCGGTATGATGTAACAGTGGATTACAATCCCGAGACCTTCGAGGCTGTATGCCCCAAGTGCGGCTCACACTTCAACGTGCTCGAAGGCGGCGGTGCTGCTGTGTCGGGACTCGCCTACGACCGTCACTACGGCCTCACCCGCTACCGCGTCACTCCCGACAACGGCGGCTACATAGTGAGCAATTAACCCCCTATTAGTCTTATTAGTCCTATTCGATAACAATCAAAAAAATCAACAAAATATGTCAAAATCAACACTGAAAAATCTTGAAGCTTTGCGCGACGAGATGCGCCGCGTGAAGGTGAGTGCAGTGATTATTCCCGGCACTGACTATCACCAGAGTGAATATATAAGCGACCACTGGAAATTCCGCGACTGGGTCACCGGTTTCACCGGAAGCAACGGCACTGCCGTGGTTACTCTCGACAATGCCGGACTGTGGACCGACTCGCGCTACTTCCTCCAGGCTGCACAGCAGCTCGAAGACTCGGGCGTTGACCTCCACAAGGAGGATATTCCCGGCGAGGCTACCATCACCGAGTGGCTTGCCGAGCAACTTGGCGAGGACGATGTGCTTGCTGTAGATGGACGCCTTTTCTCTATCGTAAAGGCTAATGCACTCGAGGAATTTTGCGGCCGCAACGGTTTCCGCTTTGCTGCCGACTTCGCCGTAGCCGACCGTGTGTGGACCGACCGCCCCGAGCGTCCGCTCGCCAAGGCTTTCGTGCACGACGATGCCTATGCCGGCGAAAGTGCGTCATCGAAAATTGAGCGCGTAATGGCTGAGGTGGAGAAAATGGGTGCCGATGCTGTGTTTATCCCTGCTCTCGACGAAATTGCATGGACTCTCAACCTCCGCGGCGAAGATGTGGCTTTCACTCCGGTCGTAATCAGCTATCTCTATCTCTCCGACAAGGAAAACGTGCTCTTTATCGACTCTGCCAAGGTTGATGATGCCGTGAAAGCTCACCTCAAAGAGGCTGGAGTGAAAATCAAGGGCTACGATGATGTGGAAGACTATCTCGGAAAGGTTTCGGTGAACACCACCGTGCTTCTCGACCCGAATATCGTTAGCGATACCCTCGCCCGTGCACTTGAATGTTACAAGGTGTATGGCAAGTCGCCTGTGTCGTTGCTTAAGGCCATAAAGAACGATGTGCAGATTGCCGGAACCCGCAAGGCAATGGAACGCGACGGTGCCGCACTCGTGCGCCTCTTCAAGTGGCTCGAAGAGAATGTGGCATCGGGCAACTACAATGAGTGCGATGTGTGGGAAATGGGCAAGAAATTCCGCGCAGCAAGCGACCTCTATCGCGGCGACAGCTTCGGAATGATTGCCGGATACAAGGAGCATGGCGCTATCGTGCACTACTCGGCTTCGGAGGAGAGTGCTTCTACCCTCCACGCCGACGGATTGCTGCTCGTGGACAGCGGCGGCCAGTATCTCGACGGAACCACCGACATCACCCGAACTGTATCACTCGGCAATCCCACCGCCGACGAGATTCACGACTACACTCTTGTGCTCAAGGGACATCTTGCCATTGCACGGGCACAGTTCCCGGTGGGTACTCGCGGCAGCCAGCTTGATGCTCTTGCACGCATCTATCAGTGGGAAGAGGGCAAGACCTATCTGCACGGCACCGGCCATGGTGTAGGACATTTCCTCGGTGTTCACGAGGGACCACAGAATATTCGTCTCAACGAGAACCCTGCCACTTTGCAGCCGGGAATGATCACCAGCGACGAGCCGGGCATCTACAAAGCCGGTCGCTACGGCATTCGCACTGAGAATCTTGTGCTCTGCGTGCCGGGTGTGCACAGCGTGGAGTTTGGCGACTTCCTGAAGTTTGAGACGCTTACGCTGTTCCCCTACGATGCGCGTCTCATCGACCTCTCAATGCTGTCGGCAAAGGAAATTGCACAGGTGAATGACTATCACGCTATGGTGCGCGAGCGTCTTACGCCCTACCTCAACGCCGAGGAGGCTGCATGGCTCGCCGACAAGACCAAGGCTCTATAATAATCAGTCGGCGTGCCTTCGGGACACGCTATCTCTAACTTTTAAATCAAACTAAACTACCGGAATTATGGCATTAATAAAATCAGTAAGAGGATTCACTCCCAAATTCGGCAATGACTGCTTCCTTGCCGACAACGCCACCATCATAGGCGATGTGACGATGGGCGACGAGTGCAGCATCTGGTTTGGCACCGTGCTGCGTGGCGACGTTAACACCATCACCATCGGCAACCGCGTGAACATTCAAGACGGCTCGGTGCTGCACACTCTCTATGAGAAATCGACTATCGAAATAGGCAATGACGTTTCCATCGGTCACAACGTGACTATTCATGGTGCAAAGGTGCGCGATTTTGCCCTCATAGGCATGGGAAGCGTGCTGCTCGACCACGCCGAGGTGGGCGAAGGCGCGATTGTGGCAGCTGGCAGCGTTGTCACCGGAAAGACTAAAATCGGCCCTAACGAACTGTGGGCAGGTGCTCCTGCCAAGTTCATAAAGATGGTCGATCCTGCCCAGGCAAAGGAAATCAACATCAAAATCGCCAAGAACTACCTTATGTACTCCAAGTGGTACACCGAGGAGGAATAATCCTGCACCGCACACCGAGGAGGCAATCCTCCCCAAATATCGACACCATGAGAAGCCCGAAGCCACACCCGGCTCCGGGCTTCGCTCATCTCCACCCCATGATGGGAGCAAGCATTCCACTGCAAAAACAGTCGCACCATTCGACCATTTTTGCAGTGGAGCATGCTTTTTCTCTTGATTAACGCGGTTTCACGGCTTTGGCGGGAAGCAAATGTGGGCCGCTACCCGGGATGCTGCCCTTCTTGCTGTCGAAGCTGCTGCCCGATGTGGGAATCGGCGAACGATAGTCGTGGTGGTCGTAGTTGCCGCTGTTTATGATGCTGTGAAGCAAGCCTCCCACATCTATTCCAAAGGCACAATTGCCAATATTCACTGTGGGTGTCACAATGGGGATAGTCTGCCAGCGGTTGAGATTCGGGTCGAACACCCTGCGCACACCCAGCTCCATGCCAAACGTCTCACTTGCCTGATAGCGAATGGAGCCGCCGAAGCACGAGAAATTGACGTAGGGCATCGCCGCCGGCGAGTCATATACATTGCCCGACGAATAGTTGCCGAAAACGCTTATCGTGAAATGAGGGTCGATTTGATAGGATACACTGCCCGATATGCCAAAGTCATTGTAGAGGTTACGGTTGATGTGGTATTTATAGCCCGATAATGCCCCGGTCACAGTGAACCGGTCCAAGTGCTGTGAGATGCCGACAGTGGCACTATTGAAATTACCAAGTCCGGGCATCACGTCGGTGCTCCCAATGCCATAGATAGCCCCATCGTCCCAATGGTGTAGCTCCTGCAAGTTGCTAATGCTGAATGCAGGCAACTGGTGTTGCGGCACTTGGATGGAATAGAAGCTGTGCGGAGTTGCAATAACGGCATTCGATGGCAAAAGCCATGGCAAAGCAAGGCTTGCCGAAGTAGAGGCATCAACAGAAGGTGTGGAAACGTCGTCAGCCACTACGGGCACTGCTTCCTCTTGCGCCACAAGTGACACAGTCGGCAGAAGCATTGCAAGTGACAATATGAATGTCGGCAGTTTCATGAGTGGTGAAAACTTTAACGCTGCTAAATTAATCTTTTTTCAGCATAACACGCCTCATTGTTCATTGATTTTCTCGCGATTTTAGATTTTTTTGGCTATATCGCAGATAATAGCTATTTTTGCAAACAAAAAAATTGCGATATGGAAAGAAATGACCGCATTGTATTTGTCGATTACATCCGCGTGATAGCGTGTTTCCTGGTGATGCTTGTGCATGCAAGCGAAAATTTCTATGGTGCCGACTCGTCGGGACTCGCAGGTTCGGTGTCGATGCTTGCCAATGAGGGCAACCGCTTCTGGGTCGCTTTCTACGACGGTTTTCTGGGCCGCATCAGTGTGCCGCTGTTCATGATTGTGTCGGCATTCCTGCTTGTGCCGGTGAAACCGGGCACCACCATGGGGCAATTCTATAGCCACCGCTTCAAGCGCATACTTCCTCCTTTCATCTTTTTCCTTATTGCCTATTCGCTGTTGCCCCTTGTGTGGGGAGGAATGACGTGGGAGCAGTCGGTTGCCGACCTCAAGAACATAGCGTTCAATTTTCCGTCGATGGCAGGCCACTTGTGGTTCATGTATCCGCTCATCAGCCTCTACATAATCATTCCGGTGGTGTCGCCGTGGCTCGAACGTGCATCGGCACGCGACGAGCGCATTTTCCTGGGCTTCTTCGCGGTATCTACACTTATTCCGTGGTTGCACCTCTTCATTAGCCCCGAATTGTGGGGCGAATGTTTCTGGAACCGCTTCAGCATGCTGTGGTACTGCTCGGGCTATCTCGGATACCTTGTGTTGGCGCACTACATTCGCGTGCACATAAAGTGGAATAGAGCCAAGCGACTTCGCATAGGTGCTCTCAGCTTCCTCATAGGCGCAGCCTTCACCGGCTGGTCGTTCTGGTGGAAAGGCGAGCCCGGTGTTATCATCAACACTCCGCTGCTCGAATGGTCGTGGGAATTCTGCACACCCAACGTGCTCTTGGCTTCATTCGGAGCATTCCTCCTTTTCTCTTGCATTGAGAAGCAGGTGGCTCCGCGATGGATCACTGAGGTGTCGAAACTCTCGTTTGGAATGTATCTCATGCACATGTTCTTCC
This sequence comes from uncultured Prevotellaceae bacterium, assembly GCA_945645715.1. Classification (GTDB taxonomy): domain Bacteria; phylum Bacteroidota; class Bacteroidia; order Bacteroidales; family Muribaculaceae; genus CALZFJ01. Next base: position 6,990 of record CALZFJ010000046.1, read on the forward strand.
TGCAACCGATAGCAAGTGCCATTGTCGCCGGCGACCAGGCAAATCCGCTGCTTCCGGTGTGGCTCGCAGTGCCCTGCATCGCCATAGCCACCTACGCTTGCTGCGTGATTACCACCAAGCTGCTCTCGCTGCTGCCCGGCAGCAAATGGACCGTGGGCTGCTGATTAACGGCTCGATTGACTGAATGATTAATCCTCCGATTATGGGAACCGACAACCAACGCCTGCACTTTCACCGACTCACATTCAATTCGCTGCCCCTTGTGCTGCCATATCTTCACACGTCGGGCAGCCGTTCGTGCGACTACACGGTGGGTGGAATCTATATGTGGATCGACTACTTCAAGTATCACTATTGCATTTACCACGACACTCTGCTCATTAAGGGCGTTGCCGAGGACGATGTGAAGCGCACAGCCTTTTCCCTGCCTCTGGGCGCAATGCCCCTGAGCGAATCGGTAGAGCTGCTAAAGCACTATTGCGCCGACGAAGGCATACCCCTGGAGTTTTCAGCCATCACCGAGGAGCGCATCAACGACTTCCGTGCTCTCAATCCCACGGAAATTACCGAGCTAAGCCATTGGAGCGACTACATCTACCGCGCCGACAAGCTCGCTACCTTTGCCGGAAACAAGATGAAGAAGAAGCGAAACCACGTGAACAAATTTCTCGCCTCCTACCCCGACCACCACATAGAGCCGCTTTCGGGCGACAATCTTGCCGCCGTCACTGCTTTCTTCGACCGGCTTTGCAGCGAAAAGACCGACAATGGAATGGCTGGATATGAGCGCAACCAGACTCGCCGCGTGCTGCACGACTTCGCCCACTATCAGAGCGTGTTTGAGGGAATTGTGCTCTTCGTAGGCACCCAAGTGGTGGCTTTTGCCATAGGCGAAGTCACGGGAACCACTCTGCATGTGCACATCGAAAAGACCGACCACAGCTTCGACGGCGCCAACGAATACATCGCCCAAGCTATGGTGCGCTACATCTCCTCGCTCTACGACATCGATATGGTAAACCGCGAAGACGATGCCGGCGACCCCGGGTTGCAGCAGTCGAAACTCTCCTACTATCCCGACCTGATGCTCCGCAAATACAACGTCATCTTCTGAATCGGAACGGCACTACTGCAAAAATTTATTAATCATATCATTTTTTCACGCAAATGATGCTGTGGTTTTATGCCTTTTTTATACCTTTGCATTTAGCGATTCGCATCTTATGCCCAAATCGTGAATGGTCGCACCCGGGGCGACATACCCCTCGCGAAGTGAACCAAGAAATTTCCAACCCCAATAAACTAAAACGAAACATTAACATAAAAAACTAAACAAAAACAATGAGCAAACCCTATGTTATCGGAATTGATATGGGCGGAACGAACACTGTGTTTGGTATCGTTGACGCTCGTGGCACAGTGATTGCCAGCAATTCTATCAAGACTGCAAAACACAGCGACATCAACGACTACATCGATGAACTCTACCAGGAAATCAACCGCCTCATCGTTGCCAACGATGCCGTTGATAAAATCCATGGTATCGGTATCGGTGCGCCTAATGCCAACTACTTCACCGGGCGCATTGAAGGTGGTGTAAACCTCCCCTGGCCATCGCCAATTCCACTCGCCGACCTCGTGAGCGCTAAATTCGGCATACCCGTAGCCATCACCAACGACGCCAACGCTGCCGCTATCGGCGAAATGACCTACGGCGTGGCTCGTGGCTTGAAGGATTTCATTATGATTACTCTCGGCACAGGCGTTGGTAGCGGTATCGTTGTCAATGGACAGATGGTTTACGGCCACGACGGATTCGCCGGCGAGCTTGGGCACGTAATCGTGAAGCGTACCAACGGCCGTATGTGCGGTTGCGGTCGCACAGGCTGTCTCGAAACTTATTGCTCGGCTACAGGCGTGGCACGCACAGCACGCGAGTTCCTCGAAATTCGCAGCGAACCCTCATTGCTCCGCAACATGCCTATCGACGAAATCACATCGAAGGACGTGTATGACGCAGCTATCCAGGGCGACGCTCTCGCAAAAGAAATCTTTGAATACACCGGAAAGATTCTCGGCGAGGCACTTGCCGACTTCGCAGTGTTCTCAAGCCCCGAAGCATTCGTGCTCTTCGGCGGACTCACCAAGTCGGGCGACCTCATCATGAAGCCTGTGAAAGAAGCCCTCGAAAAGAATATCCTCTCAATCTACCGTGGCAAAGTGCGCGTGCTCATCTCAGAGCTTAAAGAGAGCGACGCCGCAGTACTTGGCGCAAGCGCCCTCGGCTGGGAAGTAAAACCCCTCCCCACCCCACAGTAATTTACTTGCTGTAACGCTGTCGGGGAATCCCTCGGCAACACACAAAGAATAATAACCACAGGCTGCAAATCCCTCGCAGCCTGTGATTTT
>CALZFJ010000047.1 GCA_945645715.1 uncultured Prevotellaceae bacterium
GAAGCCGAGCTACTTGACCTTCAGCGTAATTGGTATCTGCAAAACTACACCGTGCTCGATACCGACGTGGAGAAGCGCTCAAGCAACGATGCCACCGATGCTGAGTACATAAAGCGACTGAAGGCTCTGCCCACTGCCATCGAGATGCCCTATAATCAAGTGGTGCGCAGCTACATTGATATGTATGTGAAGCGTCGTCGCACTCTTGTGGAGGCTATGCTCGGAATGAGCCTTTACTATATGCCCATCTTTGAGCAGGCTCTCGAAAAGGAGAATCTGCCTCTTGAGCTGAAATATCTGCCCGTGATTGAGTCGGCGCTTAATCCCGATGCCGTGTCGCGTGTGGGAGCTGCCGGACTGTGGCAATTCATGGTGGGAACTGCAAAAGGACTCGGACTGGAGGTGAACTCGCTCGTCGATGAGCGTCGCGACCCCTATCGCTCGTCGGAGAAAGCAGCCGTATATCTCAAGGAACTGCACAACATCTATGGCGACTGGTCGCTTGCCATCGCTGCCTACAACTGCGGTCCGGGCAATGTGAACAAGGCTCTGCGCCGTGCCGGTGGCGAAAATGGCTCTAAAAAGGACTTCTGGGAAATTTATCCCTATCTCCCCAAGGAAACCCGCGGATATGTGCCGGCATTTATCGCTGCAAACTATGTGATGACCTACTTCAAATATCACAATATCAGCCCGGGTCTTGCCCGAAAGCCTATTGTGACCGACACTGTGAGCATCAGCCGCCGTGTGAACTTGCAGCAGATTTCGGCGGTGCTCGATATGCCTATTGAGGAGCTGCGCGTGCTTAATCCGCAATTCCGCCGCGACATTGTGCCGGCTATGGACGACCGCCACTATTCGCTCTGCCTGCCCTCGCACCAGGTGTATAGCTACATCATGAGTGAGGATAGCATCATCGCCTACAACAGCGACAAATATGCACAGCGCGAGGTGGTGCAGCCTGCCGAATACCGCTCGGAGTCGGCTGATTACACCTATGAGAGCAAACTCGTGACAAAATATCACAAGGTGCGCCGTGGCGAAACGCTTGCCAAGATTGCTAAGCGCTATGGCGTGACCACTGCAAGCATCAAGAAAGCCAACGGAATGAAGAAGAATGCCGTACAACGCGGTCAGGTGCTGAAGATTGAGTCATACCAGAAAGTGAAAGTGCCTCGCAAGGTGGAAACTGAGGCAGAAGCCACAAATAATGAGGAACTTGCCGACAACACCGAGACCTCGATTGGCTCTCTCGACGTAGCTGCCGAAGAAACCGTGCCTGTCGAGACAAAAAAGGCTGCAAAAGCCCCGGTAGCTGAGAAGAAGTCTGCAAAGACTGAAAAATCCGCAAAGGAAACTGCCTCGAAGAAGACTGCAAAGACTGAAAAAGTCGCTAAAGACACTGCCTCGAAGAAATCGTCTAAGAAAACCGCCTCGAAGAAGGCTGCAAAGAACAAGACCCACAAGGTACGCTCAGGAGAGTCACTTTCGTCAATTGCAAGCAAATATCCCGGCGTGACCATAAAGGATATCCAGCGTGCCAACGGTATCAAGGGCTCCAAAATCAAAGCCGGTGACAATCTGATTATCCCTGCAAAATAAAGCCCGACATCATAGAAAAACCCGAAGCACTGCTTGCCCCGATAAGAATGTAGAAGCAACGTTTGCTTCGCATGAAGCACAAGCATAACAAAGCCCGCGATTCTGCCGAAAGAGTCGCGGGCTTTGTTTCCTATTGTTGGATTGTTTATCTGCGCTTGATTGAGGTTTTCACAGTGGAGAGCGTACTCTCGTTGTTGGCGCGGTCGAGCACGCTGACTGAGTAGGTGTGGCTTCCGGGAGACACCTTAGTGTCGATATAGCTTGTTGCGTCGGTCACGCCCACGATTTCCAAGTCGCGGTAGATTACGTAGAAGCGAGGCATCTGCAGAGGGTCGGAGGTTACAGGGGCTTTCCATCGCAGTGTGACTCTGCGATTCCCGGCTGAGATTTCCAGCCCGCCGACGGGGTCGGGGGCGACGGTATCTATCCACGGATAAGATGGCACGAGAGCTATTCGGGATTGCTCTTTCAGCGCGAGGGAGTCGGCAACGCCCTTGTAGTTGCGCGTCACGTCGTAGGCGGGCCACCAGCAGTTGCCCTGCACATTTGGCAGCTCACGGCTCAGGCGTATTTTGTGTGCGAGCTGGTTAGGGTCGGTAGATGGAGCCATGTCGGGCTTGTCCATGGTCCAGGCGACACACTGCCCGAAGTACATGTGGCGGCCGTTGGCGTTGTCGTTCCACCAGTAGGCAAGAGTCTCTGTGGGGGCGGCAGTGTGGTCGAGAGCCCAGTAGAGCTGCGGAAGCATATAATCTACCCAGCCTTTGCTGGTCCAGAGGGTTACGTCGGCATAAAGAGCGTCATAGTTCTCAAGACCGTTGGTGTCGCTGCCGCGGGGGTCGCTCTTCTTGTTGCGCCATATTCCGAATGGGCTGATGCCGAAGCGCACCCAGGGCTTCCGTGCGACGATCGCCTTGTGGATTTGCTCGATGAGGAGGTTCACATTGTGGCGGCGCCAATCGCCGCGGTCCATGCCCTTACCATATTTTGCGTAGGAGGCATCGTCGGGGAAATCCACGCCTTTTTTGGGGTAGGGATAGAAATAGTCGTCCATGTGAATGGCATCTACGTCGTAGCGGCTCACGATGTCATCGACCACGCGCACGATAAAGTCGCGGTTCTCCTTCAGTGCAGGGTCGAAGTACATCTTGCCGTCATACTTCACGAATCGTTCAGGGTGCTTATAGTAGAGATGTCCCTTCGGCAGCACTTCATCGGGTGTGGTGGTGACGCGGTAGGGGTTGAGCCAGGCGTGAAGCTCCATGCCACGGGCATGCGACTCGTCGATCATAAACTTCAGAGGGTCCCACATCGGGTTGGGTGCCACTCCGGCGGTGCCGGTGAGGTGGCGGCTCCATGGCTCAAGTTCTGAGGGGTAGAGCGCATCGGCTTGCGGACGCACCTGGAACACTATGGCATTGCAGCCACACTGGCGCAAGCTGTCGAGCTGTTGGCACAGGTAAGCCTTGTTCTCAGCCGTCGATTGCCGTGAATACTGTTTCTGGAAAATGGTGTGAATCCACGCCCCGCGAAACTCGCGCACAGGTTGTTCCACCGGCTTCTCTGCGGTTTTCGCTACTGCCTTCTTGGTGCCCTTGGCAGCTGTCTTGGCAGCTTTAGTGCCCTTGGGGGCAGTCATTTCCGTGCCATTGGTGGTAGCCGAAAGCCCCACAAAGCAGGCACACATCATAAAAATCGCTAAAAATCTCTTCATAGTTGTTTCATATTTAATTTGTTCTTTTTCTTGTCCATAGTTGAATGGTATTGGTGGTTGTCACCACAAATTTACTATTTATTTTGCTGCCAACAAATTTTTTGGGCTTGCTTTCAATAGAAAGTAACGGATTATGTGTAAATTTGCATTCCAACACCGGGAGCTGCGATGGAATCAACCCCGTCGCTGATTTGCTCCCGGATAAAAAAACTGATAGAGAAGAATATGCGTATAATAGGTAATTTGCTTTGGTGGCTATTCGGTGGACTCGAAGCTGCCATCGGTTATTTCACGGGAAGTCTGGCAATGGCTATCACCATTATCGGAATTCCGGTAGCGTTGCAGGCGTTCAAGATTGGATTGCTGTGCCTGTGGCCTTTTGGCGCTGAGGTGAGAGACACTAATAGCCCCACCGGCTGCATTCGCATTCCGCTCAACATCATCTGGATTGTATTTGGCGGACTGTGGGCATGGCTAACACACATTTTCTTCGGGATACTGCTGTTTATAACCATCATTGGCATTCCTTTTGCCCGCCAGCATTTCAAGATGGCAGGTCTGTCGCTTGCCCCATTCGGAAAAGAAGTAGAACTACACATATAGGAGGAACTATGGAAACATTCAAGGACGTAATATCAGGAGACCAACCGGTCTTGGTCGATTTCTACGCCACATGGTGCCAGCCTTGCAAGATGATGCATCCCATCTTGGAGCAGGTTAAGGAGGCGCTTGGCGACAAAATCCGCATCATCAAGATTGATGTGGACAAGTATGGAACCACCGCTAGCTATTACCAAGTGCAGTCGGTTCCCACACTGATGCTCTTCAGTCGTGGTGAAGTGCTTTGGCGCACAAGCGGAGCAATGCCCAAAGACAGGCTATTGGCAGCGATAACTCAATTTATCGGTTAATTGGCATTTCGTAGAGCTTGACAACACTAATAGAGATGAACAAGCCAATCGACATTCGCCAATCAACTCTTGCCGATATTCCTCGCCTACAGGAGATTTTTGCCATTGCACGCAGGTTTATGGCTGCAACCGGCAATCCCAATCAATGGGCTGACGATTATCCCGGTGAGGAGCTTCTTCGCAGCGACATTGCAAGCGGCGACAGCTATGTGGTTATTCTCGATGGACGTATCGTAGCCACTTTCCTTATGCGTGGAGGAATCGACCCTACCTACAACGTCATCTACGGCGGGCAATGGCTCAATGACTTTCCCTACGCCACTATCCACCGCATTGCAAGCAGTGGAGAGGTTAAGGGTATTCTGCATCTTGCGGTGCAATTTGCCTTGCAAAAGTATGGCTCCATTCGCATCGACACTCACAGCGACAACAGAGTGATGCAGAATGCCATCATCAAGGAGGGTTTCGTGTACTGTGGCATAATTTATTGCTGGAGCGGAGCAGCGCGACTGGCATATCAATATACTAAAACCGGCAAATGTGATGACTGCACCCGCAATTGAATCATCGACGAGGGAGGAGCGGCTTGCCTTTGTGCTCGACGCGTGGAAGTGCCTGCACAACTGCGAGCTGTGTGGCAAATGCCGCATATTGAAAGGTCGCAACGAGGAGGTGCTTTATGCCGACTATATCGCCGGCAAGCGCTCGTATATCGACGTCACACTGGAAATCAGAAATACCGCCTCACGCACTCACTCCGATGAATGAAATGCCAAACTATTAAATTGGATATTATATATTTTTCAGATGCGATTATGATTAAAGTATATGTTATGGCTACATGCCCCGATTGCACCCCGGTGATTGAGCAACTCGCGGGCAATCCCGACTACCTGCTTGTGGATATCGGAGAACACGTGCGCAACCTAAAGGAGTTTTTGCAGCTGCGCGACATTCACCCTGCCTTCGATGACATAAGGGGTAGGGGAGCGATAGGCATTCCTTGCTTCGTGAAGGAAGATGGCAGCGTGCAGTTCGAGCTTTAATGATTTCAGGGATAACTCCTCTAAATCTCACTTTTTTTGCCACATTTAGAGGAGTAACCCTGTATTTTTCCTCTAAATCTCACTTTTTTTGCCACATTTAGAGGAGTAATCTTGCTTTTCCGAAAAAAGTGATGTAAATTTACAGCATGAATACGCTGAACATTATAGGAAGAAAAGAAGAAATACGGAAGTTGAAGAAATGTTATGAATCAAGCATGGCTCAACTCGTGATAGTGTATGGTCGCCGAAGGGTTGGCAAGACATTCTTGGTGTCGGAATTGTTTAGAAATTGCTTTACATTGCGTCTTACGGGGGCATACAATCAACCCAAGGAGATACAATTGCAGCATTTTGCCGACGATTTGCGACACGTGTATCACCCCGACCTTGAAACTCCCACTTCATGGAAAGAGGCATTCTTAATGCTGCGCTCTTTCGTGGAGAGCCTTCCAGGTGATGAGCGACAGCTAATATTCATTGATGAAATTCCTTGGATGGATTCTCCTAAGTCGGACTTTCTGCCCTCTTTTGAATATTTTTGGAACAGTTTTGGTGCACAGCAATCAAATCTTATGCTGATCGTGTGTGGCTCCGCAACTGCATGGATGACAGAAAATTTTGCCGATAATCCCGGAGGTCTATTCAACCGACACGCCACTCGAATATATCTTCATCCATTCACACTTTGTGAAACAGAGGAATACCTTAAATCCCGCCATATAGAGTGGAGCCGATATGACATTGTGGAATGCTATATGGCAATGGGCGGTATTCCGTTCTATCTTAATCAATTAGATGAGGAACTCTCATATTCTGCCAATATTGATAACCTGTTTTTTAGGCAAAAAGGTGGGTTGTGGGATGAGTTCCGGCATTTATATAGAACGCTGTTCCGCAATAGCGACCTTTATGTGAAAGTTGTTGAAGCGTTGTCGTCGAAGAAGATGGGAATGACCCGAAACGAGATTTCAGTTGCTGCAAAAATACCAAACAATGGTGACCTAACTCGGGTGTTGCAAAATCTTGTAGATTCCGACTTCGTGAGACAATATTATTTCTTTGGCAATAAGCGCAAGAATATGGTGTTCCAGCTTTGTGACAATTACACTTTATTCTATTTTCGTTTCATCAAAGACAATTATGGCCGTGACGAACGTTTTTGGACTAACACACTCGACAGTCCTGCACGCAGGGCATGGGCAGGCAATGCCTTTGAACTCGTGTGCAAGTCGCATATTCAGCAGATTAAACGTAAACTCGGGATTCTTGGTGTGCTTTCACAAGATTCTGTGTGGTTCTCCGTGCCTGAGAACAGTAACGACCGTGGAGCGCAGATCGATATGATTATCGACCGCAGAGACCGAGTAGTCAATCTTTGCGAGATGAAATATTCCATTAATCCTTTCACTATCGATCGTGACTATGAGATGCAACTTCGCAACAAGATAGAAGCTTTTCGTGAAGCTACTCATTCACGTTCGGCCTTGCACCTGACAATGATAACTACTTACGGCGTCAAGCGCAATGCACATTCAGGAATTGTGCAATCAGAAGTTACGATTGATGACCTCTTTGCACCATACGCCTATTAATACTGTGGCAGTGTGCAGTTTGAGCTTCAATGAAGATTTTCGGGATAACTCCTCTAAATCGCACTTTTTTTGCCACATTTAGAGGAGTTATCTTGCTCGTGGGAGCTAAAGGAAGTATTTTTTAGCATTTCACACAGTGTGGCATCGCTGATGTTGGTGATGCCGGTTTCTTGTATGAGGGCATGCTCGGGCTTGTTTTTGCCTATCACGAATTTGCGCTCCTTGCCGTTCTCGGTGGCATAGAGGTGATAGTTGCCCTTGTAGGTTTGCTCTATGCGTATTTCGGAGAACGTTCGGCCCTCAATCTCAAAAGAGCGAGATGGGCACCCGGCATTGGCAAAGCCCCATGACGTGAGATGCGCGTTGATGGTCTGCTCCACGGCATTGATCCAGCGAGGCTGAACGCCATGTTTCATTGCAATGGTGCGGAATTGCATCAAGGCATTTGCCACAGCCCGAATGATTGCCTCGGGGCGGCGTATTCCGTTGTCTCTTGCAAACTGAATGGCATCGTCGAGGGTATGTCTTGATAACTTACCTTGCATCATTAGGCAATGCATCGTTTCGGGGAGGAAACCGCCGGTATTGAATATATATGTTAAGTCGTATGCCGGCGACAACTTCCATGTCCCGTTCTCGTTCATTAAGAACGAAAAGTTTTTGTTATGGTCATCGGTGTTGTTGGCAAGAATATTGAATATCATGCGACGGAACACCTCTTCTTGCGTTGATTCAGGCATACGCATTTTTCGGCATACCATCATCAATTTCTCGTAGCTATCTGCTTCGGGATATATGGCGGCAAGTGTCTGCATGTGGACTTTGCAGTCTTCTATACGGTCGAAACGTAGAGTAATAAAGTGCCTCCTGCCTTCAACTTCTATCAAGCGACAAGGCATCATCTCGATACCCGCCAAGGTGGCAATTTCATAATATGCCATTTCAAGTTCTGCCGAGCTACGCTCAGCATCACCAAACTTCAGAATGCAGTATTCAAATCCTTTCTGCCCTGCTATCTGCCCTGAACGGATTTCACCGGTTGTTGGGTTAATCGCAATGATGGCTTTAGGCTGACGACCACCTGCCGATGTGCCTACGGCAATTAATGACTGCAGAGTTATGTATTCATCTGGCTCAATTTTCGCCTCACTGCGCTGTGTAAATATGCGCTGAGCCAATTCTATCAATGCCTGAAGGTGAACCTTTTCCGACTTCTTTATACCCGATGATTCGGGAATAAATTCTAAGGCTCCCATTCCTCGCTTCCCTATGAAGGAGAGAATGTCGAGTGGAGTAATCTCTTGGTTTTTTATTCCCTGTTGTATACGCCAACATTCAAACACCTGATTTCCCCAAGCATCTGGCAGGGAATCGGCGATGAAAGGGGGCAGACGATGATATATTTTGTGCTCTTTGTCACCTATTATGGGGCGTTTGCTTGTAGGGCTGCCGATGGAAGCAATGAGAGGAAATGCATCGAGGTTACCCTCAAGAAACCCTCGGCTATACTCAAAATAGCCCATTCCTCGCTTTGCGTCCCATGACAAGCGCCCTATTTCTTTGCCCCAAAGGAGGACTTTGAGTGAATTAGTAATCATAGCTTTCTATGTCTTATGCGTTGAACTTTCTTTCCTTCATTCACCAGATATGCCGATTCTGGCAATTCGGGCAAAACCTCATCTAACTGTTGAATACAACCAATGGATTTCATCAGCAGGAGAAACGTACCCAATGACATATTACCTGCTTTGCCATTCTCAAACTTGTGAATGGTGTTGATGGTTATGCCCGACTGTTCTGCGACATCTTTTTGTGTCATTTCCGAGCGTAATCGGTAATCCTTGAACCTTTGTCCAAGCAGACTTATCAATTCGGGTATAGAGTATTCGTAATAATCAAACATATTTAATGTTATATATTATCCTTTGCGTTAAGTTATACCGTATAAATGCTATCTACTTATTGCATACGATAACTTATAATTGCACAAATATACTCTATTTTTTATTATTTCGGAAGAAATTTCTGGAAAAAAGCAACTGATACACAATCTTTAACAAATAAATGTACTTCGATAAGCTCTTTTTTAGCCCGAATAACAACTGTTTTTTATCATCAATATGAAAGAAAAAATAATATTTTGCAAGAAATATGTAATTAAATAGCGTATAATCAAATCATTCTGCTTAACTTTGCGGCAGAATATGGGACATTTAGTAAAAAATGATGAGCTATGAGAGATTTAATTGAGAGTCGCGACACGGTGAATGCCTGGATGGAACGGTTCGGGGTGCGATTTGGCGTTTACAAGAATGGCATATAACTTTTGATAAGTTTTACTGCACTCGGCAGAAGCAAAAATGAAAAACTGGGTTTTTCTTTTTGTTTCTGCCTCATTTGTTGTAACTTTTGATAAGTTTTGCGGCACTCGGGAAAAACAATCAAGCAAGCTTGTTGTTTTTCCACTCATTTGTTGTAACTTTTGATAAGTTTTGCGGCACTCGGGAAAAACAATCAAGC
>CALZFJ010000048.1 GCA_945645715.1 uncultured Prevotellaceae bacterium
TGTATGCCCAAAATGGAGAGTATATTGCCTAACTACACTATTATGAAGAAAGGAATCATGCCCGAAGTAGAAAGTATATGCACAAAACAGAGAACAAAACAAAACAAAAAACTTTTATGTCTAACCTTATAAATTGTTTGTATGAAAGCTAAGTGCTTAAATTGGAGTCCGGGGAGACTACGGATTTTATTTGCATTGCTGTTCATGATTGCATCGGTTCAGTGGGGATATGCCCAGCTGAATCTGAACCTGACGAAAACCACGTTGGGCAAGGTAATCGAACAGATCAAATCACAATCAAAGTATCAATTTTTTTGCGACGACAAGCTGGCTGCAGTGCAGGTAGCGCAAGTCAAGGTGACCAATGCTTCGATAGAAGCCACCCTTGATGCCGCACTGAAGGGCACAAACGTGACCTACAAGGTGGCTGACAATGTGGTGTATCTCTCAGAGAAAGGCGCCGCCAAGGAGGCAAAGCAGGGAGAGAAGCGCACTATTACGGGTGTGGTATCGGACGATATGGGTCCGCTAATCGGTGCATCGGTTATGGTGAAGGGCACCACGCTCGGCACAGTGACCGATTTCGACGGAAACTTCACACTCACCACTACGCAAGCCAATCCTGTGCTGGTGGTATCCTACATCGGCTACACCAACCAGGAGATAGCCGTGAAGGGAAATGAGCCGGTGAACGTGACCATGAGCAGCGACGCCCAGATGCTTGAAGAGGTGGTGGTAACAGCCCTCGGTATCAAGCGTTCGGAGAAGGCGCTGAGCTACAACGTACAGCAGGTGAAGACCGACGACATCACTACCAACAAGGATGCCAACTTCGTGAACTCACTGAGCGGTAAAGTAGCCGGTGTGAACATCAACGCTTCTTCATCGGGAGTCGGTGGTGTGTCGAAGGTGGTGATGCGTGGTACGAAGAGTATCATGCAATCGTCGAATGCCCTCTATGTGATTGACGGTGTGCCTATCTTCTCAGGTCGTGGCGCAGCAGGCGGCACAGAGTTTGACTCACAAGGTTCGTCGGAGCCTATTGCCGATATAAACCCCGAGGATATTGAGTCGATGTCGGTGCTTACGGGTGCAGCCGCAGCCGCACTTTACGGTTCGGAGGCAGCCAACGGTGCTATCATCGTAACCACCAAGAAGGGAAAAGAAGGCAAGCTCACACTGCAGGTGAACTCGAGCACCGAGTTTACCACTCCGTATGTTATGCCAAAGTTCCAGAACCGCTACGGAACAGGAACAGCAGGCGTGTATAACGCAGCAAGTGCAATGAGCTGGGGTAACCGTCTTGCCGACGTGAACAACTATGGCTACGACCCCAAGAATGACTATTTCCAGACCGGTTTTATCTCTACGCAAGGTATCTCGATGAGCACCGGAACAGAGAAGAACCAGACCTACGCATCGGCAGCAGCTGTAAATTCGCAGGGAATCGTTCCCAACAACCGCTACAACCGCTACAACTTCTCGGTGCGCAACACCACATCGTTCCTCAACGACCGCATGCAGCTCGACGTTGGTGCAAGCTACATCTTGCAGAACGACCGCAACATGACCAACCAGGGAACGTACAACAACCCTCTCGTAGGAGCCTACCTGTTCCCACGCGGAAACGATTGGAGCGACATTCAGATTTATGAGCGCTATGATGCAGCACGCAAAATCTATACTCAATACTGGCCTGTGGGCGATGAGGGTATGGTAATGCAGAATCCTTACTGGATTAACCACCGTAACATTCGCGAGAACAAGAAAGACCGCTACATGCTCAATGCGGGACTCAGCTACAAGATTCTCGACTGGCTCACAGTGTCGGGTCGTGTACGCCTCGACCACGCCAACAACACATTTACCGAGAAATTCTATGCTTCGACCAACACCCAGCTCACCGAGAACTCCACACGTGGACTTTATGGTATCACCAAGTCGAGCGACAAGCAGCTTTATGCCGACTTCCTCGTGAGCGTGAACAAATACTTCGGTGACGACTGGTCGCTGCAAGCCAACGTGGGTGGATCGATTTCGGATATGCGCTACGATGCAATGCAGGTGCGCGGACCGATTGCCGATGGTGGCGACGCATTTGCCGATGAACCACTCGGATTGACCAACTTCTTCGCAATCCAGAACCTCAGTGCAAGCAAGACCAAGCGCATTCAGGAAGGCTGGCGCGAGCAGACACAATCAATCTTTGCAAGTGCCGAGGTTGGCTACAAGAACACTTATTACCTGACACTCACAGGACGTAACGACTGGCCGGCACAGCTTGCCGGACCAAACTCGAAGTCGAGCAGTTTCTTCTATCCTTCGGTGGGTGGATCGGTAGTGCTCACCGAGTTTGTAAAAGACCGTCTGAACAAGGACATTATCTCATTTGCGAAGATCCGCGGTTCGTTTGCATCGGTGGGTAGTGCATTCTCACGCTATCTTGCCAACCCGCGCTACGAGTGGAACTCAAGCACCAACAGCTGGAGCAACCAGACACAATATCCGCTCTACAACTTGAAGCCGGAGCGCACCAACTCATGGGAGCTTGGTCTTAACGTACGCTTCTTGAAGGACTTTGAGCTTGATGTTACCTACTATAACGCCAAGACAATGAACCAGACTTTCAACCCGCAGCTGCCTGTGAGCGGTTATTCAGCTCTCTACATTCAGACAGGTGCCGTGCGCAACCATGGTATCGAGCTTTCGCTCAACTTCCACAAGACATGGGGCTCGTTCACTTGGGATACAGGTATCACATTCTCAACTAACAGCAACAAGATTCTTACACTTGCCGACAACGCCATCAACCCGATCACCGGCGAGGAGTTCTCACTCTCTACCCTTAACATGGGCGGTCTTGGTGATGCACGCTTCCTCTTGAAGGAGGGCGGCAGCATGGGCGACCTCTACTCGCTGCGCGACATGAAGCGCGACGACAACGGCAAGATATACGTAGATCAGAACGGCGTGGTAGCTACAGAGGCTATCCAGAATCCTGACGACTACATCAAGCTCGGTAGCGTATTACCTAAGGGAAATCTTGCATGGCGCAACAACTTCGCTTGGAAGAACTTCACAGCCGGCTTCCTTATCTCGGCTCGTCTGGGTGGTATCGTTTATTCACGTACACAGGCAATGCTCGACTACTACGGCGTATCGGAGGCAAGTGCCGATGCCCGCGACCTCGGCTATGTGCTCGTGAACGGAACCGACAAGGTTAATCCCGAAGTTTGGTATGGCGTAATCGGCAGCGGAACAAGCGTGCCTCAATACTACACCTACTCAGGAACCAACGTACGCCTCCAGGAGGTATCATTCGGCTACACCATTCCACGCAAGTGGCTCGGCAACATCTGCGATATCAAGGTGTCGTTTGTAGGCCGCAACCTCTGCATGATCTACAGCAAAGCACCGTTTGACCCCGAAAGCGTAGCTTCGACCGACAACTTCTACCAGGGCATCGACTACTTCATGATGCCGGCATTGCGTAACCTTGGATTTAGTTTGAACTTAAAATTTTAATCAGATAATATGAAGAAGAATAGCATATTAAATGGCTTCATCGCCGGACTAATGATCCTTGGTGCAGCCTCGTGCACAGGCGATTATCTGGACATCAACTCTAATCCCTACCAGCCGGGAGACCTTACTCCCGATGACTACGGATTAGGCTCGGCGATGACCAACCTTGCCAGCACGGTAATCTCATCGGACGTGAACACCACACAGTTCACCGAGTGCCTTCTTGGTGGAACCATGGGTGGATATTTTGCCGACTCAAATGCCGGCTGGAGCAACACCATCTCCAATTTCAATGCTACCAACGACTGGACCCGCGTGCTCCTGCTCAGCGACCGCATCATTCCTACGCTGTATAGCAACTTGACACAAGTGGAGCAGATCTCAGAGCAGACCAACAATCCTGTTCCGTTTGCAATCGCCCGCATCATCAAGGTGGCAGCAATGCACCGTGTGACCGACACCTACGGTCCGATTCCTTACTCACAGATTGGTCAGGACGGAAAAATCAACATTCCGTACGACACTCAGGAGCAAGTGTACGACAAGCTCTTTGAGGAACTCGATGAGAGCATCAATGTGCTCACAGAGAACCGCAACGCAGCACTTGTGTCGAGCATCGACTTCGTGTATGCCGGAAATGTGGTGAAGTGGGTGAAATTTGCCAACTCACTGAAGCTGCGCCTTGCAATGCGCCTTGCCAACGTAAGTCCCGACAAGGCTCGCAAGCATGCCGAGGCAGCCGTGAACCACGAACTTGGCGTGATTGAGAACAATGCCGACAATGCTACATGGAAATACTTCGGTGCAATCAACAATCCGCTCTTTGTGGCAGTGCGCTACAACGAGGAGGCATCGGGTGGTGATACTCACCCTGCAGCCGACATCATTGCCTACATGAACGGCTATAACGACAACCGCCGTGCAGCCTACTTCGAAGACTCGAAGTGGCCGGGACAGCAATATGTGGGACTTCGCCGCAGCATCAACATGAGCAAGGTGAAGGAATATTTCAGCAACTACTCACGCGTGAAGATTTCATCGTCGGACCCCGTGCTCTGGATGAACGCAGCCGAGGTGGCATTCCTCCGTGCTGAGGGTACTGCAATCTATGGCTTCAACATGGGAGGCTCGGCAGCCGATTTCTACAACGACGGTATCCGCCTGTCGTTTGAACAGTGGGGCGTAAGCGGAGCTGAAGGCTATATGGCTGATGCCACAAGCAAGCCATCGCTCTATATCGACCCTGCAGGCTTGAACACCTACGAGAACGTGCTTTCAAACATCACCATCAAGTGGGACGAGGGCGCAACCAAGGCAGAGAAGCAGGAGCGCATCATCACCCAGAAGTGGATTGCAATGTGGCCGCTTGGAAACGAGGCTTGGGCTGACTATCGCCGCACAGGCTATCCGCGCTTGCTGCCTGCAACCGAGGAGGGTAACCTCAGTGGAGGCATCGTAGATAGCAACCGTGGTGCACGCCGCATGCCTTATCCATCGGAGGAGTACACCAGCAACACAGCAAACATACAGTATGCAGTGTCGAACTACCTCGGAGGTCCTGACAACATGGCAACCGATGTGTGGTGGGCTAAAACAAAGTAATCAACTCTCATAATTAGCTACAACAGATATGAAAAATCATATATCAATTAAAAGCATTATGCTGGCTACCTGTGCCGTTGCTGCACTCACTGCATGTTCCGACTGGACCGAGCCTGAGAGCATCACACTTGTGGAGAACGGCATCGACAAGCAGCAAGGCGAGGCTTACGCCAAGTATCTTGCCAATCTCAGAGACTACAAGAGCCAGGACCACAAGGTGGTGTATGGCTGGTTTGACAATAGCGAAAAGACACCTTTCACCCGCGGACAGCACATTAGCGACGTCCCCGACAGCCTCGACGTGGTTATAGCCAAGACTCCGGAGCTTACTGATGCTGAGGTTGCTGAGGTGGAGCAGCTTCACCATAAGGGCACGAAGGTGTTCTTCAGCCTGAGCTACGACCGCATCAAGAAGGCGTATGAGGAGGCAGTGAAAGAAGCCGGCGAGACACGCGACTTTGCCACTGTGCTCAGCGACGAAGTGAACAAGGTGATGGCACTCCAGGCACCATTTGATGGCTTGGTAGTGGAATACAAGGGCAGCAGCCCCGTGTATATGACCTCGGCTGAGAAGGCAGAGGCATCGGCACACCAGAAGACCATTCTCAATGCCGTACAGAGCTGGAAGGGTGCAAACGGCGACAAGAAGCTTGCCTTCTACGGCTATCCTGCACACTTGCTTGATCTCGCTACAATTCTCAATGACTGCCAGCACATCATCCTCGTAACCGACAAAGTAGGCGACAAGCAGCAATATGGCATTGAGGCAATGCAGGCACTTATCAGCACAAGTGTACCTGCCGACCGCTTCGTGGTGTCGGTATCGACAGTTTCGCTCGATACTACCGACAAGAACACCGGCTTCCTTGGTGATGCACGCGCAACTACCGAGGCTGCTTACTGGGTGACAGAGCCAACTGAAGGCTTCACAAAGGCCGGCATGGCAATTCTTGATATCCAGAATGACTATTACAATGCTACAAACACTTATCAATATGTGAGAGAGGCAATTCAGATAATGAATCCCGCTCCCTCAAAATAAAGCGTCGTAAACAATTATGAAACTGAAAAATATCTATAAAGTATCGTTGCTCATGCTTGGCATTACGCTCGCGGCGTGCAGCGACGACGTCGAGAACTTCGACAATAAAGTGTATGTGCAAGCATCGGACAAGACATCGACGGTGCTTCTGAAGAGCACTGTTCCTACCGCCGAGGTATCGCTGCAGGTGGCAATGGCACGTCCGCAAGACAACGATGTGACTGTGACATTCAAAGCCGACCCATCGAAGGTGAGTGTGTATAACACCTTCTATGGCGCAGAGGCAGAGGCGCTTCCCGAGGGACACTATGCAATTGCCAATCCCGAGGTAAGCATCAAGGCCGGTGGTGTGACATCTGACGATGTTACGGTGAACTTCACCGGACTCAACACTCTCGACAGCGAGAAGATTTATGTGCTTCCCGTGACTATCGAAAAAGCTTCGATAGGAGTGCTTGAGAGCGGTTCTACGATGTACTACGTATTCAAGGGTGCAGCTCTTATCAACACCGTTCCTAACCTCACCAAGAACCTTGTGTGGGTGCAGTGGGATAATCCATCGGTGGCAAGCGACCTTCGCAAGCTCACAGCCGAGGCACTTATCCGTGTGGATAAATTCGGCAAGATGCTTACGTCGGTTATGGGTATCGAGGGTTACTTCCTTATCCGTATCGGTGACGCAGGTATTCCCGAGAACCAGCTTCAGCTCGCTACCCGCAACGGTAACCTGAGCAACGCCGACCTTGTGATACCTACCAACGAGTGGACACATATCGCACTCACCTATGATGCCGACAATGGCGGTGAGGTGGTAATCTACATCAACGGTAAGGAGATGCTCCGCGACACAAAGGACTGCGGCGGTATCAACTGGGCACAGACCCGCACCGACGAGGGTAACGGCTTCTGGATAGGTCACTCCTACAACCGCGACCGCTGGCTTGAAGGTAACATCTGCGAGGTGCGCGTGTGGAACCGCGTTCTCTCGAAGGACGAGATCAACAGCAATGACCACTTCTATGAGGTTAATCCGCAGTCAGATGGCTTGGTAAGCTACTGGCGCTTCAATGAGGGAGCCGGCACATCGATTCTCGACCACACCGGCAATGGCAACAATGCAACTGCAGTGGAGGCA
The DNA here is from genome assembly GCA_945645715.1 of uncultured Prevotellaceae bacterium. Classification (GTDB taxonomy): domain Bacteria; phylum Bacteroidota; class Bacteroidia; order Bacteroidales; family Muribaculaceae; genus CALZFJ01. The sequence goes on from CALZFJ010000048.1 coordinate 7,305, forward strand.
ATCACCTGGAATGCAGTGGAGCTTCCTGCTAAAAATTAATTCGTAAATACAAATTGACATTATGAAATCAATAAAGAACTATCTATATTCCATCGCACTCGTGGCAGCCGTATGCGGCATGACAGCGTGCGAAGACGATGTAGTGATCAACACGGGTAACACCGACAAGTTGGCCACTGTAGATGGCACCTACGGCGGAGTGAAGAGCGAGGCAGGAGCTGCACAGCTTGCCGTGCTCAACACCTTCGGCAACACCGCAGCCACAGGCCACATCTATTTTGAACTCGCCAAGGCAGCAACTCAAGATGTGACAGTGAACTTCAGCATCGATTCAGAGGCTCTCAATGCCTATAATTCGGCAAATGGCACAAGCTACACAATGTATCCTGCCGACAAGGTATCGCTCAGCACTGCCAGTGTGACAATCCCGGCAGGACAGAAGCGTTCGGCAGCAGTGGATCTGAAGGTAGCAGCCGGCGGCAATATCGGCAGCACTTATGCTGTGGCAGTGACTGCAACTGCAAGCAACGCCGAGGTGTCGAAGACAGGAAACTCCTACATCTACCTTGTGAAGCCTCTTGCAGCTATCCCCGACGCAAAGAAGGGCAATGTACGCACACTCTGCTTCGTGGAGGTGAACGACGAGAACATTCTCAACATGGGTGAATACACAATGAAGCAGAGCGGCAAGCCTTTCTTCGACATTGTGAGCATCTTTGCGGCAAATATCAACGTGGATGCAGAGACCGGCCGTGTGCACGTGTTCTGCAACGACCAGGTATCGTTCCTCTTGAAGAATGCCGACAAGTTTATCCGTCCGCTCCAGGCAAAGGGTATCAAGGTGAACCTCTCGATTCTTGGCAACCACGATGAGAGTGGTATGCGCAGCCTCTCACCCGAGGCATGTGCCGACTTCGCCAAGGAGTTGAAGGCTTATCTCGACATCTACGGACTCGACGGTGTGGACTTCGACGACGAGTATTCAGCCTACAACGATGAGAACCCGGGAGCCGGCTTCTCTCCGACATCGGCTGAGAACTATTGCCGCCTCGTATCGGAGTGCCGCAAGGCATTCGGTCCCGACAAGCTCATCGGTGTGTATGAGTATCGCATGTATGATGCCCCCAATGGCTCGGTAGATGGCAAGACAGCAGGTGAACTCGTTGACTATATGTGCTACGGAACATATCAGCGCTATGTGAAAGACCGTGAGGCAAACTTCGACGGACTCACCAAGGCAAAATATTGCCCATATTCGCTCAAGATCAACGATCAGTACGACGGTGGCTGGTATGGCTTCAGCGCTGAGACAATCACCGATGCAAAAGAGGCAGGCTATGGCTTGCAGGTGTTCTACAACCCGAAACCGCAGCTTTACAGCTACGACCGCTACTTCTCGGCAGTTTCAACCATTATCTATGGTGATGAGGTGCAGTGGACAGGTAACTACTACACTCGCACAAGCGATGCAGCCCAGAAGGGTGCTAAACTTGAATATGAGTCGTATCTCGGTAACTACACCGTGACATCGAGCAACTCACTCTATGTGTATATCGACGAGGCAAACAATCCACGCTGGTGGGATTGGGGCGGACAGCACAGCTTCAACGTTCGCATCGAGGAGAAAGAAGCCGGCAAGAGCTACTACATCTATGGCTTCGGCACTTATCCTGAGATTACCAACAAATATCCGGTAGTTGCAGAATATGATGCCTACGATGGCTCGCTCAACATCTTCCCGCAGACACTCCATGAGGGTGATGCCGAAGATGCCGAGACATGGCAGCTCATGTGGGGTACCTACGGAACAAACAAGGAGGCAACCGGTCTCGCACGTTACATCTGGGTTTCACTTCCACAATATGACCCATACAACGTGTCGGGAACTGTCAATCCGAAGGGAGTGTTTACACTCTACGGCATTGGCGGTCGCTACGGACTTGACCCATTCCATGAGGTAGATGGAAATCTCGTTCCGCCACATATGAATGTGAAGTATCACCTCACAGAGAATTACACTTTCATTAAGAATTAATAGGTATAATCAATGGGTTGT
>CALZFJ010000049.1 GCA_945645715.1 uncultured Prevotellaceae bacterium
GCCGATGCCGAGACCTACACAATGCGCAAGGACATTGAGCGCACCACCCTCTCTATTCTCGACGGCAAATCGTTCCTCCCCGACGGCGGAAAGAAACTATCGTCGAGCAGCACCAACTCGCAGATTACCTGGAAGCTTCAGGGCGAATACAGCGCAAAGTTTGCCAACACGCACGAGGTAGAGGCAATGCTGGGTACCGAGATTCGCAAGACGTGGTATAAGTCGATTTCAGCTAACGGCTACGGCTACGACCGCAAGACGCTCCAGACCAAGCCGGTAATCTTCCCCAACGAAACCTGGGCTAAGCTCTATCCGCTCTACAATGAGAGCTATGTGGAGAATGCCTTCGCTTCGTTCTTCGCTACAGGCTCCTACACCTTCAAGCAACGCTACACCCTGGGTGGTAGCGTGCGCTTCGACGGCTCCGACATGTTTGGCGTTGCCAAGAAATACCGTTTCCTACCTCTCTACTCGGTGAGCGGCTTGTGGCGACTGAGCGATGAGCCGTGGCTGGAGGAAACCGAATGGCTCAACAACCTCGCCCTTCGTGCATCCTACGGTATTCAGGGTAATATCGACAAAAACACCTCATCATACGTGATGGGCGATTACCAGAATGTGACTATCCTTCCCGGGAACACCGAGGAAATGATTTCGGTGAGCACTCCGCCCAACTCGAAGCTCCGCTGGGAAAAGACCAAGACTTTCACTGCCGGAGTGGACTTAGGCGTGCTCAACAACGCCATCAATTTGAGCGTGGATTTCTACACCCGCAATAGTAGCGACCTTATCGCCACCCAGATGCTCACTCTTGAAAGCGGCTTTGCCTCGATGCTCGTAAACTGGGCTTCGCTGCGCAACACCGGTGTGGAAATCAGCATCGGCACTCGCAACATTCACACCAAGGACTTCATGTGGATGACCAACTTCAACTTTGCCTACAACAACAACAAGGTGCTCCGTGAGCAGATTCCCGAGAACCAGACTACTCCCGGTCGCGAAGGCTACCCTGTGGGGGCAATCTTCGCACTGAAGTCGGCCGGTATCGACGATGAGGGCTATCCGCTATTCTACGACAAGCAGGGCGAGAAGGTGACTGCCACCGAGCTACTGAAACTCAACGCTGCCGGAGCAAGCACTCTCTCTGCCGCCGAGCAGCGCGACCTCTACAGCTATATCGGTTCGAGCGAGCCGCTTTTCTCAGGTGGTTTCAACAACACCTTCACCTATCGCAACTGGGAGCTTGCCGTTAACTTTATCTTCAACCTGAAGATGTTCGTTCGCTGCCAGCCCTCCTACTCGCTCGCCAACTTCGACCGCGGAATGAACACCAACCGCGACATTCTCAACCGCTGGACGCCCGAGAACCCCAATGGCACGTTCCCACGCCTCATCAACAGCACCGACCGCCCGGCAGAGTACATACAGTATGCCGAGTTTGCCCTCTATGAGATGAGCGACACCTGGGTGAAGCGCTGCGACTACGTGCGCCTGCAAAACCTGCGTCTCGCTTACACCCTACCCTCTGAGCTGACGAAGAAGGCTCACCTCGACAAGGTGACAGTGGGTGTGGAAGGCCGCAACCTCTTGGTATTCGGCTCCGACTACAAGAACTATCTCGACCCGGAGACGATGGGCAACCAGTTTGCGCAGCCTATCCCGAAATCGGTATCACTGAGCCTGAATGTTAGTTTTTAGGTGAGAGGTAAGAGAAATTATGCTACTTACGACGAAATTTTTCAATAAAACACTACGAATGATGATGACAAAAACAATATATAAGACTTTGTGCATTGCGGCAATGGCTCTCACAATGGGCAGCTGCGACGATTTCCTCGACATTCAGCCCACGGGGCGCGTGATTATCACCACTGCCAAGGAGTTTCGCGAGATGCTCACCCAGGCTTACTCGATTGTGCCCGAAGACCGCGGTCTCGCCACTTTCCGCAGCGATGAGTTCACCATGGACGCTACTCTCTCGCAGGAGGACATCAGCAGCTTCAAGGACATCTGGGCGTGGAACGACGTCAGCCCCGACGATGCTACCTCCACATTCGGCTGGCGCAGCTACTACCAGGTGATTTATGAGGCAAACTACACCATCGAGAGCCACAAGAAAATCACCGAAGGCTCTGAGGCTGAAATCAACCAGCTTGTGGGCGAGAGCTACATGCTCCGCGCCTATATGCACTTCCTCTTAGTGAATCTCTACGGCGAACCTTACACTGCGCTTGCCGACCCCTACAGCTCGAAAGCTGTACCCTTGAAGCTCGACACCGACCCCTACACCGTGCTCTCACGTAGCTCTGTGGGCGATGTGTTTGACCAAATCATCAGCGACATCAATGCTGCCGAAAAACTCATCAATGTGGAGGAGTGGCAGACGGGTCTCAACTACCGCTTCACCACCACCTCGGTCGATGCACTGCGCTCGCGTGTGTATCTCTACATGGGTCGCTGGGCTGATGCCTTGGCTGCCTCAAAGCGCGTTTTAGCCAAGAAATCAGCTCTCTCCGACCTCAACACCGAGCTGCCAAATGCCTATAACTCGGTGGAGTCGATTATCGCACTTGAAGAGGTGATGACAGCTACCTACGCCCGCGCCGGAAAGGTGAACCGCGACCTCTTCCGCGCCTACAACAGCAACGACCTGCGCCGCGCGAAATACTATAAGCAGGTGACTGCCTCCAACATACAGCTCCTGAAGAGCGGCAGCAACAATTATGCCTGCTCCTTCCGCACGGGTGAAATCTACCTCAACGCTGCCGAGGCTGCCCTTGAAAGCGGCGACAACGATGAAGCCCGCAGCTATCTGCTCCCGCTCATGAAGAGCCGCTACAAGGACGCATACTACACCGAGCGTGAAGCTGCCGTGAACGCAATGGGCACCGCTGAGCTGCGCGAGGAGATTTATGCCGAGCGTCGCCGCGAGCTGGCGTTTGAGGGTCACCGCTGGTTTGACCTCCGCCGCACCACACGCCCCGAGCTGACGAAGACCTACGGCAACGAGACCTACACTCTCAATGCCAATGACAGCCGCTACACATTGCGCATTCCAAGTGCCGCGATAGCTGCCAATCCCGGTCTTGCTGACTAAAATACAGTATATTTTAACTCATTCATTTTTTTATTATTATGAAAAAATATCTACTTTCATTATCAATCGCATTGGCTTTCGCAGGGATAGCCAATGCACAGTATCAGGGCACAGTTGACGGCCTTGAACAGAAATCAGAGTTGGTATTTGCCGGCAACATCACTGCCGAGAACTACGTTCGCCACCATGCCGCCACCTTCGATGCCAGCGGCAACGCATTCGTGTCGCTTGCCTTCGATTCGCAACTTAATGGCATTGAGCCAATCGGTGTGAGCGCAATGGTAATAAAGCTCAATGAGACCGGTGCAGAGGCATGGTCAGCTCCCATCATCGGTGCAGCCACTGTGAAAGACCTCCTCAGCGACGGTAACGGCGGTGTGTATGCAGCCGGAGTGTTTGCCGACGAAGTGGAATTCCGCGGCACCGACGGTGCAACGATTGTGAAAGATGGCTATCAGGAGGAAGGAGCCTACACCACCATGCAGGCAGCTTCGTTCATCGCCCACTACGATGCCGAGGGCAAGCTCCTCAACATAGGTACCATCGTCCCCACCCACGACCCGAATCTTGATGCCACAGGTATGTATTTTGCCGAGGACGGCGACACTTATTGCTCTGTGCAGCAGCTTGCCATTGCCAATGGCAAGGTGTATGCTCTCTACACACTGAAAGGTGCTGTGGAAACAGCCAACGGGTCGTTCACTTCAGGCTCAATGGATGCTTGGGGCATCGGCTGGTATGCAGCCCTGCAATCGGCATTTGTGGCTGAGATTGGCGAGGACATGAGCGCAAGCAACATTGTTGCATCAATCGGCAGCGAGACATTTACCACTCAAATCGACAGCTATCAGCTCCAGTCGATGCGCATGGCTGCCGATAGCGACAACCTCTATCTCGCTTTCATCGCTACCGGTCCCAACACCCTTACCACAGCCGGAGGCGAGAAGAAATTTGAGTTCAGCTGGCCCACTGAGGGTGGAATAATCTTTGGCTACGGTCTTGCACGAATCAATCTCGCTACCGGTGCTATTGATGCCACCAAGCAGTCAGAGGTTGTAACTTCCGACGAGTATTATGCTACCGAAATCAAGCAGATGTACAAGAGCGGCAATTCACTGGTTGTATGCGGAAACTTCCAGAAGTACAATGGTTTTTATTCCACAGCTGTAGCTACAGGCTCAAGCGATGTATTCATGGCTTTTATTGACCCCACTACCCTCGACACCCAAAGACTGGGTTCTTCACGCTACGATGAGGGCGACGCTACCCAGAATGAGGAAATCTTCACTTCGAGCGCAATATGCGGCGGTAAACTTTTTGTAAGTGGCTATGCTGCAAGCAAGACCGACCACTCGCTTATTGCACCAATCAACATCATCGCTGATCTTGAAGGTGACGGCGAGGCTATCCATAGTTCCAATAGCGGCTACATCTTCGGAACTGCTGCCAACGAAGCCGGCAACATGCTCCTCACTGCTTGGTCGCACGACCTCACAGGCTCTTGCTTCACTCGCTATGGAGTGACTTCGGGTGGCGTAAACGATGCTATCGGAAAGCTCAACGTGAACGTATATCCCAACCCCGTAGCCGACGTGCTTCGCATCTCGGAGGCTGCCGACGTAGAGCTTACTTCGCTCAGCGGTGCAAAGGTTGCTGCTGCCAAGGGCGTTACTTCGCTCGATGTGACAGGCCTTGCATCGGGTGTGTATGTGGCTAAGGTCACTACCGCTGCCGGCACCACAGCAGTGAAAATTGTGAAGAGCAAATAATTGTGTAAATATTATTAAATAATCACAAATATACTTAATTTTCCACTGCTATCTCACTGCAAAGTATTAAATATGTTGTGAGTATGGTTAATAATTGGTATATTTGCACTGAGTTTAAGGAAACTGAATTCGGAGGGGGCAGGGTTTGCTCCCTCGTTTTTTTGCCAAGAGTGCAGAAACAGCCCACCGGCGGCTACGGCAATTCACCCGGGCGGGTTGTGAAGCAATACATAATGATAACGATTTCATAACAATATATGATAGACAAGAAAGCGATAATCGACGTGGTGAATGAGGCTCTTGCACAGAGCGATGCATTCCTTGTGGAAGTGACCGTGAGCGGCGACAACCGCATTGTGGTGGAAATCGACAGCTACTCATCGGTGAGCATCGACGACTGCGTGCGCCTCAACGACATCATTGAATCGCACTTCGACCGCGACACTGAAGACTATGAGCTTGAAGTGGGCTCGGCAGGCCTCACCTCGCCGCTGCGAGTGAAGGCTCAGTACGACAAGAACGTGGGTAATCCCGTGGAAGTGCTTACCGCCGACGGCCGCAAGCTCAAAGGCGAGCTGAAGGAAGCCGGCGACACCGACTTCACCATCGTGGTGAGCCGCAAAGTGAAGCCCGAGGGAGCCAAGCGCCCGGTGATGGTCGATGAAGACGTCACCCTGAAATACGACGAAATAAAATATACTAAATACTTAATAGAGTTTTAACAACCCGACTATGGCAAAGAAAGAGGAAACCATTGATATGGTGGATCGTTTTTCGGAATTTAAGGAGCTGAAAAACATCGACAAGACCACAATGATTAGCGTCTTGGAGGAATCGTTTCGCAGTGTCATCGCTAAGATGTTTGGCAGCGATGAAAACTTCGATGTGATTATGAACCCCGACAAAGGCGACTGCGAAATTTACCAGAACCTCGAAATCGTTCCCGACGGCGAGGTAGTTGACCCGGTGAAGCAAATCAGCATCACCGACGCTAAAAACGACCCCGATGATCCCGACCCCGACTGCGAGGTAGGCGAAGACCACACCAAGAAGATTGACTTCGCCAGCTTCGGACGCCGTGCCATTCTCAACCTGCGCCAGACGCTTGCAAGCAAGATTCTCGACCTGCAGAAAGACGCAATCTACTCCAAATTTAAGGAGATGGAGGGCGAACTTGTGACGGGTGAGGTCTATCAGCTCTGGAAGCGCGAGATTCTGCTTCTCGACGACGACAAGAACGAGCTTCTGCTCCCCAAGGACCAGCAGATTCCGAGCGACTTCTACCGCAAGGGCGAAACCGTGCGTGCAGTGATCTATAACGTAGATAACAAGAACAATAATCCCAAGATTACGGTGTCGCGCACAAGCGAGAACTTCCTGCGCCGCCTCTTCGAACTCGAAGTGCCCGAAATCCACGACGGACTTATCCTGATACGTGCCGTGGCACGCATTCCGGGTGAGCGTGCAAAGATTGCCGTAGAGAGCTACGACGACCGCATCGACCCCGTAGGTGCCTGCGTGGGCGTGAAGGGAGCCCGCATTCACGGCATCGTGCGCGAGCTGCGCAACGAGAACATCGACGTAATCAACTATACCAACAACCCGTCGCTCTTCATTCAGCGTGCCCTCAGCCCTGCCAAGATATCTTCAATCCGTCTTGATGAGGAGAACAAGCACGCCGAGGTGTTCCTTCGCCCAGAGGAGGTATCGCTTGCCATCGGTAAGGGTGGATTGAACATTCGCCTTGCATCGATGCTCACAGGCTATGAAATCGACGTTTACCGCGACCTCGAGGACAACGAGGAGGACATCTACCTCGACGAGTTCAAGGACGAAATCGACGGCTGGGTAATCGAAGCTCTCAAGGATATGGGCTGCGCCACTGCAAAGGCTGTGCTCAACACTCCGCGCGAAGAGCTTATCGAGAAAGCCGACCTTGAGGAGGACACCGTAGATAACGTCCTCGCCGTACTCAAGGCTGAATTCGACGAATAAAAAAGGTTATACGGTTATAGGGTTACAAGGTTATAGGAGCCTCTCTTACCTCTTACCCCTTACCCCTCACCTCTTACCCCTTACCTCTCTCCCCTAAACTCTCCGCTAAATAAAAAAACAATAGAACGAAAGTAGAATATATGCCAGTAAAGATTAGTAAAGTAGCCAAAGACCTGAACGTGGGTACACAAACCCTAATCGATTTCCTCAGCAAGAAAAAGATTACGGTCGATTCCAATCCCAACGCCCGCATTAGCGATGAGCACTACCAGATGCTCCTCAACGAATTCAAGACCGACAAGGATCAACGCATCAAATCGGACAATTTCATCAGCGAGCGCCGACAGGAGAAGGCTAAACCCGCGTCAGCACCAGCAGCTACCGAACAGTCGAAGGAGAAGCCTAAGCCTGAGATGATAAAGACCACCGTCGAACCGGTGCAGGCTCCGAAAATCATTGGTAAAATCGACCTCAACAAGCCGGTTAAGCCCGCTGCGCCCAAGCCCGAGCCTGCTAAGCCACAGCCCGAGGCTCACAAAAAGGAGCAGCCCAAGCCGCAGCAACCGGCTGCAAAGCCAGTAGCTAACCAGGCTCCCGAGAAGCCTGCAACAAAGCCTGCTGCACCTGCAAAGGAGCAGCCTAAGCCGCAACCGGAACAGCCTAAGGCAGAGACTCCCGTCAAGAACGAGGAGGAGGAGATTTTCACTCTCAATAAACCTACGCTCCGCACCACTCTCAACGTGGTGGGCAAAATCGACCTTTCGGCTATCAACCAGCAGACTCGCCCCAAGAAGAAAAGCAAAGAAGAGCGCCGCAAAGAGCGCATCGACAAGGACAAAGCTCGCCAGGAGGCTCGCAACGCCGCTGCCGAGGGTGCTCAGGGCGACCGCAAGAAGCGCAAGCGCATAGGTAAGGAGAAAATCGACATTGAGAAAAGCTCCAACCAGTTCCAGAGCCAATCGCCCAAGAAGGAGCAGTCGAAAGGTGGAATGTCGGCTGTTGCCGATATGCCTTCGGAGAAAGGCTCGAAGAAGAACCGCAACAAGAACAAGCGTCCGCTCAAGCCCGAAGTGAGCGATGAGGAGGTGCAGAAGCAGGTGAAGGAAACCCTCGCACGCCTCACCACCAAAGCCCCCAAAAAGGCTGCCAAGTGGCGTAAGGAGAAGCGCGAAGACTTCCGCGAGCGTGAGCGCGAGGCTGCCGAACTCGAAGCAGCTGAGGAAAAGACACTCAAGCTCACCGAGTTTGTTACTGCCAACGACCTCGCAGTGATGATGGACGTGCCTATCAACAAGGTAATCGGCACTTGCATGAGCATCGGCGTGATGGTGTCAATCAACCAGCGACTCGATGCCGAGACCATCAACCTCGTTGCCGACGAATTTGGATTCAAGACCGAGTTTGTAAGCTCTGAGGTGGTAGAGGCTATCAACAGCGAGGAGGATGCGGAGGAAGACCTCGAGCCGCGTCCACCGGTAGTGACCGTGATGGGTCACGTGGATCACGGTAAGACGTCGCTCCTCGACTATATCCGCAACGCCAACGTAATTGCCGGTGAGGCAGGTGGTATCACCCAGCACATCGGTGCCTACAACGTGAAACTCAAGAACGGACAGCACATCACGTTCCTCGACACTCCGGGTCACGAAGCTTTCACCGCAATGCGTGCCCGTGGTGCCAAGGTCACCGATATCGTTATCATTATCGTGGCTGCCGACGACAATATCATGCCGCAGACCATAGAGGCCATCAACCACGCCTCGGCTGCCGGCGTGCCTATCATCTTTGCTATCAACAAAATCGACAAGCCCACCGCTAATCCCGAGAAGATTAAGGAAGGACTTGCCAATATGAACTACCTCGTGGAGGACTGGGGCGGCAAATACCAGTCGCAGGACATCTCGGCAAAGAAGGGTATCGGCGTGACCGAACTTCTCGACAAGGTGCTCCTCGAGGCTGAAATGCTCGAACTTAAAGCCAACCCCAACCGCAAGGCTACCGGCTCAATCATCGAGTCGTCGCTCGACAAGGGCCGCGGATATGTGGCTACGGTGCTCGTGCAGAACGGTACGCTCCACGTGGGCGACATCATTCTTGCCGGAACTCACTACGGAAAGGTGAAGGCAATGTTCAACGAGCGTAACCAGCGCATCACCGAGGCGGGACCGGCTACTCCGGCTCTTATCCTCGGCTTGAACGGCGCTCCTACTGCCGGCGACACATTCAACGTGATGGAAACCGACCAGGAGGCTCGAGAAATTGCCAACAAGCGCGAACAACTGCAGCGTGAGCTTGGTCTCCGCACCCAGAAGCGCGTAACACTTGAGGATATCGGCCGCCGCAAGGCTCTCGGTAGCTTCAATGAGCTTAACATCATCGTGAAGGGTGACGTTGACGGCTCTATCGAGGCTCTTAGCGACTCGCTCATCAAGCTCACTACACCAGAGGTGCAGGTTAACGTGCTCGACCGCAGCGCCAGCCTCTCAGGCGGGGGAAAC
>CALZFJ010000050.1 GCA_945645715.1 uncultured Prevotellaceae bacterium
CTTGTTGGCGTCGTCGAGCTGAAGACCCACCTGGGTGAGCACCTTCAGTTGTTCGTTGAAGCGGAACTCGCCATCGAAGATTGCTGAAACCGACTTCGTTTCAAGTTCATAGTCGGTGCCGTTGCGCTCCTCAAAGATGTTGAATTTCAGGTCGGAGTCGCCACGACCCTGAATGTCGGTGTCGTAGTTGTAGCTTCCGTCGGCGTTATAGGGCGTCATATAGGGATTAGCACGGCGCGAGTAATACACAGGGTTGGTGAAACCGTCGGCATCGGTCATGTTCGACTTGTTCACGCGGCGGTTGGCAAAGAGCGAGGCACCCACTTTGAGTTTGCGGCTCAGTCGGTAGGTGGTCTTTGCTGTCACATTGAAGCGGTTCGCCTCCACGCCCACCACGTTTCCGCGCTCGTCCTGATAGCCGAGCGATGTGTAGTAGGTTGCTTTTTCGTTTCCGCCCGAAAGGCTCAAGTTATACTCCTGATTGAATGTGTCACGGAAGAGAATGTCGTTCCAGTCGGTGTTGATAGAGCGCAGAGCGTTGATTTTCTGCTGTGTGTCGGCTGAGAGGGCAGCCCAGCCACCCGAAGTGTAGGCATTCAGCTCGCCCGCAGCATTGATGATGCGCGACACCTCGCCCTTATTCTGGCGATAGGTGAAATCAGAGCCGAGCAGCGCAAGCTCCAGATCCACTTTCTCGCTCGAATTGAGGAGGTTGAGGCGGTCGATGCCCTGACGTGGCGACAGCGTGAGGCGAGTGGAGAAATTCACCTTGGTTTTTCCGGCTTTTCCGCTCTTGGTGGTGATTACAATCACGCCATTTGCGGCGCGGGCGCCATAAATTGCCGTAGCGGCGGCATCTTTAAGCACGGTGATGCTCTCAATGTCGGCGGGATTGATACCTGCAACGGCAGTAGAGTAGATATTGTCGATGTCCTTCAACTCTTCCATCGAGGGAATTTCGGTGCCTTCGAGAGGAATACCGTCGAGCACCCAGAGAGGGTCTTGTGTTCCGTTGAGCGACGAAGTACCGCGAATACGGATTTTCGGCGATGCACCCGGTGCACCCGAAACGGTGGTAGAAGCAAGACCCGACACCTGTCCGGCAAGAGCCTGGTCGATGTTCATTGCGCTACCGAGCATATTGTCATCGACGCTCACCGTCTGGATTGAGGCGGTAAGCTTGCGTTTCTCGATTTTCTGGTATCCGGTCACCACCACCTCGCTGAGTTCGGTGGCTGCGGCAGTCATTTTTATTACCACCTCGGTCTGACCGGGAGTCAGGCTGACTGAAGTGCTGCCATAGCCCACATATCGGCTTTCAATGTGCTTCACACCCTCGGGAATAGAGAGGGAGAAGTGACCGTCGATGTCGGTCATAGTGCTCACGTTGGTCTTGGAGCTTCCGGCATTCTTCAGCTCCTTGGCAGTCACCACTACAGTAGCACCGATGAGCGGTTCGCCATCTTCGGCGGCAATCACGGTGCCCTTAATCACCACGTCGGCAGCCTGGGTGGAGATTATTCCAGCCAGAGCCAACAAAATGATATTAAAAATTCGTTTCATCTATTATCGTCTTGTGTTACTTGTGAAATTTTTTCTTATTTTTCCCAATTAGTCTAATGGGACTAATAGGTCTTATTGGTCTAATAGGACTAATTAGACTAATAGGACTATTTGCCAATCTCCAGGGCATTGTCGATGCGGAGGATAAGGTCCTTGTAGTGGTAGCGGGCAGCCTCATCGGCTATATATTGCTGCTGCTTCAGCAAGTCCTTTATGCGGAGCAGCTCGCCACGCTTCACCGAGATGGCATCGCTGGTGCGGTTGATTTGCGAGCCATAGAAGCTCACTTCGCGGCGGCGACCCATGCGCTCGTGGTCGTCGCCACACGAGCAGAACAGGTGTTCGTCGGGGTTGAGAATGCGCTTGTTTATCTTGACACCTTCAACCGAGGCGGCAGCTGTAATCAGTGCATCCACGAAGAGCTTCTGCGTGTTGCGGGTGATAACGTCGGGCACACGTCCGGCAATCGTTGAGGCAAACACGGCGCGGTGAAGGTCGTTCATCAAATCTACGGCAGTGTATGCTTTCTTTCCGTTGTGCATCTCATTCTCCAGCATACGCATGAGGCGGTCATTCTCCATGAGGTCGTAGAAGATGTAGGCCTGGGCGTTGCGCATGATTTGTGAGGGAGAATACTCCACTATGCCGTGAGGAGTGTTCTTGTTGAGGAAAGTGTAGCGGTAGAGGTCGCTGCCGAAGAGCCACTTCTGGTAGGTTACCACATTGTCGATGAGGAACTTCACGGCACGCTGCTGCTTCTCGCGAGGCACGAAGGTGAAGGTAGCCACGCCGTCGCCCACGGTGGTATTCTCAAGATAGATGCCTCCCACATTGGCAAGCACATGGTAGAGATAGTTGTTCCACTGGTTCACTATGGCGTAGTGCAAGCGCGAAGCCTCCTCGTAGGTCTGGTTTTCCTCGCCGGTGGTGGTCCATTGCAGAATGTTGTCCATAGCCACTTTCAGGTTTTTGATGCCATAGGTGGCGGCATTCACGGCATCGTCGCCGAGGTCTTCGCTAAGTGCACGCGGATCGACGGCATCGCGCGACGATTGAGCCTCGCTGTAGCGGTAGAGCGAGCCGGTGTGGGCCTTGAGCAGTGCATTGAGGTGCTTTCGCTCGGCTTCGGGCGACATTGTGCCATACCAGCGGTAGCCATACTCGATGGCAAGCAGGTCGTAGGGCCCGATGTGCGGAGCGAGCTTTGTGACTCCATCGCCGGGCTGAGCTATGTAGTTATAGCGTGCATAGTCCATGATTGAAGCCGAGGTGCAGCCCATGCGGTCGGTAAACGAGCGCGAGCGGAGCGAATCGACTGCAAATGCTGCCGAAGCAATCATATTGTGTCGCAAACCCAGCGAGTGACCCACTTCGTGGCAAATCACGAAGCGAATGGCATCGCCCATGAGCGAGTCGGGCAGATTCATGGTGCGTGCTTCGGGGCATACGGCACCCGTCTGCACCGTTATCCACTGCTGGAGCATAGAGAGCACATTGTGCCACCACATGATGTCGGCTTCGAGTATCTCGCCTGTGCGGGGGTCGAGTGTCGAAGGTCCCATGGCGTTAGCCTTAGTGCTGGCGGCATACATGAGGGTGGAGTGGTTGAAGTCATCATCGTCGGCGCTGAGGCTGTCGGGGAGCATTTCGGCTACGATAGCATTCTTGAAGCCGATGCGCTCAAAAGCCACATTCCAGTCGGTGATGCCTTGCAGCAGATATTTGCGCCACTTGCGTGGTGCGCGGTTGTCGATATAGAATTTTATTGGCTTCACCGGCTCCACGAGTTTGCCTTTGAGGTAGGCGGCAGTGTCGCTCGGCACGAGGCGCCAGCGCTGCACATAGTGGCGGTTATCCACACGCTGCTGGTCGTCGCTGAAGCTGAGCACATCGGTGGTGAAGTAGCCAATGCGCGGAGAGTCGAAGCGCACCTGCATAGGCTCCTCGGGGAGCAGGGCAATCGATGATGCCACCTCCACGGTCACATACACCGACTCAGTTCCCTCGGTCACCTTTGTGGTGAGTTCCGATTTAGCCACCACATTGTTGTCGAAAGCCTTGATGTCGATAATGCGCGAGAGGGCAGGCTTGGCTGAGGTGTGAATGTTGATGTTCTGGAACACATTGTTCACACTCGTCTCCTTTCCGTTGTATAGGTCGGAAACCTCCACAATCACGGTGGTGGAGTCGGAGTTGAAAGCCTTCACCTCAAGCGACTCAATGATTGGAGAAATATAGTTGTCGGCAATGGAGCGGGTGATGTCGTCGCCCACAGGCGCGTAGGGCAGCGGACGCTGCTGGCGCAGCACCACACTCTTGCGGTCGTCGCTCAAGGCGAAGCGCACCATCTGCGTCTCATAGTTCACGCCACGGTTCACGCCGGCCTCGTTGAGTTCCTTCGGCACGCGTGTGAGGCGGTTTACCACAAGCATATCCTTTCCCATGCGGTCGATTGGAATCTCGAAGTAGTATTTGTCCTTCTTCTTGAAGACGCCAAACAAGCCCTTCACCGCAGTGCTGTCGCTGCCGGTGAGCTGCTTGTAGTCGCTATCGGGCTTCGGAGTTTCGGTCACAACCGGTTTCTTCTTTTTGTGCCAGAAGGCGGCACTTGCGCCCATCGGGGCGAGCATTGCGCCGACGAGCATACTTGCTATTACTATTTTTCTCATAACCATTTTCAGTTTCTAAATAACAAAAATCTTGATGTTGAGCTATTGAAAATCGACTCAATTCCTGTTCGTTGGTTAGCTTTATCGTGTGAATAGCTTCAAAAATGCGAGAATCTTGGCTATTGCAGGCGATAAGCCTAATAATTTTACAGTTTGAAGTGTCGATTTGTTCTTATTCAAGAAAATTTCTTTGCAAAATTACAAATAAAATGTTGATTCTGCTATCTTTATGTTATCGCAAATGCTCGAAAGGCGCATATTTTTGCGTTTTTTAAGCATTTCACCTTGTGTTATGCGCTAAAGAGTGCATAAAAATCAGTCTTTCAGCGACTGATACACTGTGGAGAATAGCAGCGGACGAATGTTGATGTTGTCGAAAGCCGCATTGTGGCGTGTGGGCGACACACGGTTGCAGAGGAAGATGAAAATGAGGTCGTTGTCGGGATCTACCCAAAACACCGTGCCTGTGAAGCCAAGGTGCCCGAATGTGGCTGCGGTGGCTTCGCTGCAGGTGGGCGAATATCGCTCGTCTTCCTTGTTTGGCTTGTCGAAACCGAGTCCGCGGCGCGAATTGGGGCTTTTCTCCTTGCAGAACGTATCGACGGTAGTTTGCTTCAGGTAGCGGTCGCCGCCGTAGGTGCCGCCATTGAGCCACATCTGGCAGAGCTTGGCGAGGTCGTTGGCGTTGGAGAATAGTCCGGCATTGCCCTGCACACCGCCCGAGAAAGCCGCAGTCTCGTCGTGCACATATCCGCGTACTACCTGGCGGCGCAGGAAAGTGTCGTGCTCAGTAGGGGCTATCTGATTGCTTGCAAAGTGCTCTAATGGGCGATACATGGTGTGCCATGCACCGAGTGGGGCATAGAAGTTCTTCTCCATCCACTCGTTGTGGGGCGTATGGGTGAGGTTTTCCTCCACGTTCATCAGCAGACAGAAGTTGAGGCAGCTGTAGAGATAGTCCTTGCGAGGACGCAGCTTGGCATTATAGATGCGGCTCATTATGCTGTCGTAGGTGCATCGTCCCACATAGATGCCGCTTGCAGCCTCTATAGGCATAGCCTCGGTGGATTTCGTGGAGGTGATGTCGGAGCGGAGGCGAGCCTTGCGGTTGCCCCACGATTGCGGTCCCACCTGAATGGAGTAGGTGGCATCGCGGCGGCTGCGGAACATGTCGCCGGTGAAGCTACCCTTGTCGATCATTGCGTCATACATATTGAGCGAAGCCGGAATACCCGTCTCGTGGTAGAGCAGTTGGCGCAGGGTGATGTCGCTCTTGTCGCCGTCTTTGAGCTGGTGGATATATTTGCTTGCGGGGTCGTCGAGTTTTATCATTCCGCGGTCGAAGAGCTTCATGATGCCCGGCAGCGTGCCTGTTGCCTTTGACACCGATGCGAGGTCGTAGAGTGTGCCACCGGTAACCGGAGTTTTTGTCTTCCAGTCGGTAACGCCGTAGCTGCGGTTGCACACCACCTTGCCATGACGCGCCACCAGCACCTGGCAGCCGGGGAAAGCCTTCTTGTCGAGGGCATCGGCAACTATCGAGTCGATTTTAGTGAGCATTGTGCTGCTCACAGCCACCTCCTCGGGAGTGGCGTAGCCTAATCGTGTGGCTTCAAATTTCACTCCGTCGCCGGCTTTAGCCACGTCTTTCACAGTGACGGGCATAAGGCCGCGGGCAGCGTTGCCGCCGAAAATTGTCTGGGCGGCATAGTCCTGAGCCACGGTGTTGTTCTCGTAGGCAAGCACCACCGAGCGCGACTTCTTCACCACCGTCTTGTAGTTTTTCAGTTTGTAAGGACTTGTGAAAATCACCGACACCGTGTTGGCGTGCTTCGATGCCAATTGAGCCATCACCTCTCGGCACTCGGCATTGTCGGTGTGCGCGGCAAGAATCACCACGTCGTAGTCGTTGAGCTTGGAGCTGAGCTGATGCACCGGTTCGCCTGAGCGATAGTTGAAACGATGCGTCTTGGTGTACATTGCGCAGCGGTTCTGGAACATTGTGGCGGTGCCATCGTCGTCGCCGATGGTCACCACAGCCACCTTGTGGCGCTCAAGGCGCGTCATCGGCAGCAGTTTGTGCCCGTTTTTCAGCACTGTGATAGCTCCAGCCCACAGGCGGCGTATCACCTTCCGCGCTTCGGACGAGTTGATTTCAGCCTCTACACGGTCGAGGTCGATTTGCTGCGGTTTGGTTAGACCCAGAGCATACTTGAAGCGCAACACCTTTGCGCAACGCTCGTTGATGGTCTGTTCGCTTATTCTGCCGCTATCTACGGCACGCTTTATTGCGATGATGTCGGTGGGAATGTTGCGAGGTGAGAGCAACATATCGGTTCCGGCAATGAGGGCAGTCACGCAGTTCGATTCCTCCATGTCGGCACCGCGCATTGCAAGTCCGTCGGTGAAAATGAGACCTTCAAAGCCAAGTTCTTTGCGAAGAAGTCCGGTGACGTGAGCCTGCGACATCGACGAGGGCACACGTCGCTTGTCGATTGCCGGCACATAGAGGTGTCCTACCATTATGCCCGACAGTCCGGCATCGATATATTGGCGGAAAGGCAGTAGCTCGCACATTTTAAGCTCCGAGCGCGTCTTATTCACCGTAGGGAGTGTCTTGTGGGAGTCGGCAGAAGGATTTCCGTGGCCGGGGAAATGCTTTGCCACCGTGAGCACGCCATTATCCTCCAAACCACGGGCGAAGGCGATGCCGTGACGAGCCACCGCGTCGGGATTTTCGCCGAAAGAGCGCATACCGATGGCAGGATTGTCGGGGTTGTCGTTCACATCGAGCACGGGGGCGAAATTCACGTGTACGCCGATAGCGCGACACTCGCGTGCCATTTCGCGGCCATATTCATATAGCAGACGGTCATCGTCGATTGCGCCGAGAATCATATTCTTGGGGAACTTGGGGGCATCTTTCAGTCGCATCGACAGACCCCACTCTGCATCGACGGTGACGAGCAGCGGAATTTCGCTCAATGCCTGTGCCTCATTGTTGATTCGGGCTTGCGACAAGATGTCGCCGCTGGAGTAGAGCAATCCGCCTATCTTGTATTTCTCCACCATCTTTTTCGCCGATTCGAGAGTGCCCGGCTGGGTACTCGGTGCGAGGTGAAGCACCATCAGCTGTGCAATCTTCTCATCGAGTGTGAGCCGCGCCATCGTGGTATCGACCCAGTGGTTCATTGCATCGGTATCTACGCTGTTGAAAATCTTGGGCTGACGTCCCGCTGCTATCATCGAAGCCGCCACTGCAATGAGCATGGCGGCTAATCCTATCTTTCTTCCAATCTTCATACCTCTAATTAAATCTTGTTTCTATAGATGTGTTGTGAATAGTTTCAGTTGATACTATTGCTTCTTCACCATGCGGCGCTTGCCGTCGGCTTTCAGCTTCTTTCCCTTTGCTTCGAGTGCCTTGGCGTATTCGAGCATACGCTCGCCAAACTGCTTCTTGTCGCTGTAGAGCCACTTGCAGTGTGTCATTGGCTCCATGTAGTCGCCACCATTGGCAAGATAGTCGAGAGTGGCAACGTGGTAGGTCTTGTCAGGGTCGATGGCTTTGCCGTTGATAGTGGCTTTCAGTATTTTTGCCGGCTTGGCAGTGCCTTGGCGGGCATATTCCACGTAGCATTGACGGCTCACGATGTCGCCTCCACGCCCGCCCATCACGGCGAGAGCATCGAGCAGCTGCTGCCCGGTCATTTCGAGCACTACCAGATTGTTGCGGAAGGGGAACATGGAGTTTATCAGTCCCTCCGATACAGCTCCTTTGGGGAACGACTGGCGTATGCCGCCTGCGTTCATGATTGCCATGTCGATTTTGATCCCCGAATTTTTGGTGGCAATTTCGTATGCGACATCACCCACAAGGTTCCACGCTTGCATCGAGCTGTTTGCCATTGCCTCGGCGGTGTGACACACTGTGTGGTTCATGAGCGAATCCACTTTTTCCTGATAGGGAGCGAGGAACTGCTTCATGCCGGCGTAGCTGCCGGCTCGGTCGTCGTAGCGGCTATCCACGGGGAGCAGCTTGTAGCACTCCACAGCCATGCGGTCGAGATCGATGGCGGTGTAGCCAAGTTTTCGTCCCTTTGAGCCGGTCTGGCTGACGAGCACGTCGCGACCGTCGGCATTCTTGATGAAAGCCGGCACGCTTTTAGCCGAAGAGGGGTCGATTGTGGTGTGTGAGTGTCCGCCCACCACCATGTCGATGAAGCGGCTGCGCTGCACTATCATATTGTCGGTGGGGTTATTGTCTTTGCCGCCGCTGTAGCCTATGTGAGTGAGAGCAATCACAAAATCCACATGCTCCACGCGCTTGAGGTATTCAGCCGTGAGGTCGGCAATCTCGGCAGCGTTGGCATACTGCACGCCTACGCTGTTCTCGGGCGCAATCATGCCTTCGGGCAGAAGGTTGATACCCACCACGCCTATGCGTCGCCCGGCAAACTCCTTGATGATGTAGGGCTGCGTGAGTCCTTCGAGTGGAGTGCCGGTGAGCTGATAGTTGGCACACAATATCGGAGTGCGCATCTTGCGGTAGAATCCGCTCAGAATATCCATGCCGTTGTCAAACTCGTGGTTGCCCATGATGCAAGCATCGTAGCCGAGGCTGTCGAGCATTGCAAACTCCACCTCGCCACGGAACATATTGAAAAACACTGTGCCTTGCACCGCGTCGCCGGCATCGAGCAACAGCACATTCTTTTCGGCACCGCGAATGCTATCCACAAGGGCGCGGCGGCGAAGTATTCCGCCCTGATTAGCCGCATCGGGCACAATCTGGCTGTGAGTGTCGTTGGTTGATAGAATCACCAGTCGCTCGGCGCACAGGTCGGTACACATTGTCCCCACCATCATCGCGGCTCCCAGCGCCCAAATCCTTATCTTTCCGTTCATTATATTTAATATTGTGTTAGATTTATCTACGCGAACAGCAGAAATGTGGCATAATAACACACACATTTCTCCACTTTTCATTTTCACAGTGTAAAGTTACAACAAATGAGGCAGAAACAAAAAGAAAATCACAGA
>CALZFJ010000051.1 GCA_945645715.1 uncultured Prevotellaceae bacterium
CTGTCCGGCTCCCGACTTTGCTGAATATGTGAGCGAGCACCCCGGTTACACTGTGATTAGCTATGTGAACACCAGTGCTGCCGTGAAGGCTTACACCGACATTGTGGTGACTTCGTCGAATGCCAAGCAGATTGTGGATAGTCTTCCTGCCGATGAGAAAATAATCTTTGGTCCCGACCGCAACCTTGGAAACTACATAAACTCCGTTACGGGCCGCAATATGCTTCTGTGGGACGGCGCTTGCCATGTGCATGAGCAATTCTCGATTGAGAAGATTCTGGAGCTTAAAAAGCAGCATGGCGATGCACAGGTGCTTGTGCACCCTGAGTGCCGCAAACCGGTGCAGATGGTGGCCGACAAGGTGGGCAGCACACAGGCTCTGCTCAACTATGCTGTGGCGAGCGACTGCCCTACGTTTATTGTAGCCACTGAAAGCGGAATATTGCATGAAATGCAGAAGCGCTGTCCTCAGAAGAAGTTTATTCCTGCTCCTCCCGAAGATGGCAAATGCTCGTGCAATGAGTGTGCCTTCATGAAGATGGTCACTCTTGAGAAGCTCTACAATTCTCTGCGCTATGAACTGCCCGAAATCAACGTTGATGAGGCAGTGGCTGAGAAGGCTGTAAAGCCCATTCGCCGAATGCTCAACATTTCGCGCAACCTTGGACTTATCAAGTAGTGTGGCCGGTCGAAATTTCTGATTGTGCATTAAAATAGAATAATAATATAAATTCATGATTTTAGAATAAAATTACAATAATATAATCTTACGATGGAATATAATTATAAAGAAATAGAACAACGCTGGCAACAGTATTGGAGAGAACACAACACCTACAAGACCGAAATAGATGCTTCGCGCCCTAAATTCTATGTGCTCGATATGTTTCCCTATCCTTCGGGAGCGGGATTGCATGTGGGTCACCCGCTGGGCTACATCGCAAGTGACATATACTCGCGATTCAAGCGTCTGCAAGGCTTCAATGTGCTTCATCCAATGGGATATGACTCTTATGGATTGCCGGCTGAGCAATATGCCATACAGACCGGGCAGCACCCTGAGGTGACTACCATTAACAATATCAACCGCTATCGCGAACAGCTCGATAAGATTGGTTTCTGCTACGACTGGAGCCGCGAAATACGCACTTGCGACCCTAAATACTACAAGTGGACACAGTGGGCTTTTATCAAGATGTTCAAGAGCTACTACGACACAAAGCTCGACAAGGCTCAGCCTATTGAGAATCTTGTGGCTTACTTTAATGAGCACGGTAATATCGATGCTCCTGCCCACACCAATGGTTGTGACGACTTCACTGCCGCACAGTGGAATGCAATGACCGAAGTGGAGAAGAATGATATTCTCATGAACTATCGCATTGCATATCTTGGAAACACCATGGTAAACTGGTGTCCCAAGCTCGGCACAGTGCTTGCCAATGATGAGGTGAGCGAGGGTGTATCGATTCGTGGTGGCTATCCTGTGGAGCAGAAGGTGATGTATCAGTGGTGCTTGCGCGTGTCGGCTTATGCCGGACGCTTGCTTCGCGACCTTGAAACTATCGACTGGACCGACTCAATCAAGGAAACGCAGCGCAACTGGATTGGCTACAGCGAAGGTGCCGAGATGCTCTTCAAGATTGCAGGTAGCGACATCGACCTGAAGATTTTCACCACTCGTGCCGACACTATCTTTGGAGTTACTTTCATGGTGCTTGCTCCCGAGAGCGAGTATGTGGATTTGGTGGTTACTGAGGAGCAGAAAGCAGACGTAGATGCCTATATCGATGAGGTTAAGCACAAGACCGAGCGTGAGCGCATGATTGAGAAGAAGGTATCGGGAGTGTTCTCCGGCAGCTATGCCGTTAATCCTGTTACCGGCAAGGAAATTCCTGTATATATCAGTGATTATGTGCTTGCCGGCTATGGTACGGGTGCTATCATGGCAGTTCCGGCTCACGATAGCCGTGACTATGCTTTTGCCAAGCACTTCGATTTGCCTATTATTCCTCTTATCGAGGGTGCCGACGTGAGCGAGGAGAGTTTTGATGCCAAGGAGGGCAAGATGATGAACTCATCAAACGAACGCCTGCAGCTCAATGGACTCGATGTGAAGGAAGCCATTGCAAAGACAAAGCTTTACATAAAAGAAGCCGGAATAGGTAAAGTGAAGGTTAACTACCGCTTGCGCGACGCTATTTTCAGCCGTCAGCGCTATTGGGGCGAGCCGTTCCCTGTTTATTTTGATGATAACAAGCAGCCGCACACTATCGACGAAAGTCAGCTGCCGCTCGAACTTCCCGAGGTGGATAAATTTCTTCCTACCGAGAGTGGAGAACCTCCATTGGGACGTGCCAAGAATTGGTGCACTGCCGATGGTCACCCCTACGAACTTTGCACTATGCCGGGCTTTGCAGGTTCGTCGGCTTATTATCTTCGCTATATGGATCCTCACAACGATGAAGCACTCGTGTCGCGTGAGGCCGATGAATATTGGCGCAATGTAGATCTCTATGTAGGAGGAACAGAGCACGCTACAGGTCACTTGATCTATAGCCGCTTCTGGAACAAGTTCCTTTATGACTATGGCTATGTGTGTGAGCCTGAGCCATTCAAGAAGCTCATAAATCAGGGTATGATTCAAGGACGCTCCAACTTTGTATATCGTATAAAGGATACCAACACGTTTGTATCACTCAATCTCAAGAAGGATTACGACGTTACGCCTATACACGTAGATGTAAACATTGTGAGCAACGATGTTCTTGATATCGACAAGTTCCGCGCATGGCGTCCTGAGTTCCACGATGCCGAGTTTATTCTTGAGAATGGCAAGTATGTGTGTGGATATGCCATTGAGAAGATGTCGAAGTCGATGTTTAATGTAGTAAATCCCGACGATATAGTTGAGCGCTATGGAGCCGATACACTCCGTCTGTATGAAATGTTCCTTGGACCTATCGAGCAGAGCAAGCCATGGGATACTAATGGAATCGACGGCGTAAACCGCTTCTTGAAGAAGCTGTGGGGACTTTTCTATAAGGGTGATGATTGTGTAATCACCGATGAAAAGCCGTCGGCAGAGGCACTGAAATCGCTTCATAAGCTCATCAAGAAAGTGACATTCGACATTGAGCACTTCTCTTACAACACCTCGGTGAGCGCATTCATGATTTGTATCAACGAATTGTCGGCAATGAAGTGTACAAGCCGTGAAATCTACAACGATTTGGTTGTGGTGCTTGCTCCGTTTGCACCTCACATTGCCGAGGAACTTTGGCACAAGCTTGGAAATGACACCACGGTGTGCGATGCAAAGTGGCCTGAATTTAATGAGGCTTATCTTGTGGAGCAGTCGGTGAAGTATGTAGTGTCGTTTAATGGCAAGCCACGCTTCAACATTGAGGTAGCTACCGGCACCGACAAGGCTGAGGTGGAACGCTTGGCGCTTACTAACGAGGCTGCCGCCAAGTGGCTCGATGGAAAGACTCCCAAGAAGGTGATTGTGGTGCCTAACAAGATTGTGAACGTGGTGATTTGATGAAGTGGTATGTGGTGTGGGTTGGAAACAACCCCGGTATTTACGAAACGTGGGAAGACTGCAAGCTGCAGGTGGAAAATTTTCCCGGTGCCCGCTACAAGGCTTTCAAGACCCGCGAAGAAGCTGTTATAGCTCTGCGTGGCGACAATGAAAGCGAGATGGGCATCTTGCGCAGCATTGCCAATGCCAATCGCCACATGGTGAACTATGAGGCTTTTCCCGACATTATTGTGGATAGCATTGCCGTAGATGCCGCTTGCAGTGGTAATCCTGGGGTGATGGAATATCGTGGTGTGTCGGTACGAACAGGCGAGCAGATTTTCCACAAGGGACCATTTCCTCATGCTACCAACAATATAGGTGAATTTCTTGCCATTGTACACGCTTTGGCATTAATGAAGCAGCAAGGTAATGTATCGATTCCTATCTACAGCGATAGCCGCACAGGCATGGCGTGGGTGAGAGACAGGGTGTGCAAGTCGAAGCTTGCTCCGTGTGCAAAAAATGCCGAGTTGATGAAAATAGTGCATCGTGCCGAGGCGTGGTTGCAAAGTAACACCTACACTAACCGCATCATAAAGTGGAACACCGAGGAGTGGGGAGAAATTCCTGCCGATTTTGGTAGAAAATAGAATAAATATCCCTATCCGAAATAGATAGAAAAGAAAACAGCAGCGTGACCATAGGGTTGCGCTGCTGTTTTCTATAACTTATTGGTTTATAATTATTTAATAAAAAGTATTTTTGTAACTACACCGTGGCTTGATTCATCTTCATTGCTCGAAGCCAGCACGTAATATACACCCGTCTTCACACGCTCGCCACTCTGGTAGCAGCCGTCCCACGAAGCCATACCGCCTGTAGATTGAATAGAGCGTATCACGCGACCGCCTGCATCGGCAATTTTCACGAGGGAGTTCTCCATAAGTCCTGTAATTATTATGTCACCGGTGTAATCGGGGCGTACAGGGTTGGGATAGGCATATATTTCGCTGTAACTCTCGGCAGCCGGGGCAGCGTCGCTGTAATATTCCACCAATCCGAGTGGAGTGCCTATATACACTTCGTTGTTGGTGGGATTGCAGCATAGTGAGATGATATAGTTGCTTGTGAGCGGACTGTTTTCGGTGGTGAAGTGCTTGAGAATCTGTGAGCCGTCGGCACTCACAAGGTAAAGACCCATATTGCGTGTACCAATCCACTTGCGGTTGGCACCATCAACAGCCAATGCAGTGACTATAGTGCCCGAGAGCAAATAGTCGGCATAATTGGTACCATCGTTGCGAGGCACCTTTATGCGGTTGATGCGGAAATTTGAGTCGAATATATTAGAGGGATTGAATTCAATCACTCCGTTTGAAGTTCCAAGCCACACACGTCCGTTTCTATCCTCGGTGAAGCAATATATCACGTCCCATGTGAACGATTTTTCGTCCTGGTCGATAAAGTCGCCCGTACTGAATATAATAGAAGGAATAGAAGAACTTGCCGGGTTCCCTCCATCATTGAATACCAATAGTTGGTTGCAAGCACCGTTCACAATCATTATCTTGATTTCATCACGCTTGGTGACGAGCATCTTGGTTTTGTGTTGTGCTATTGTATTCATGTCCACGTTAAGAAGGACCCAGTCGTCGATAGAAGGCATACCTTGCTGTTTTTCACGAGGCAAGGTATAGGTGGCTTGTCCGCTGTTTACCTTATGTGCCCACAGAGTCTTTTTGCTGTCGAAATAGAGGCAATTCACAGTAGCAGCCCAATTTTGGAGGAAAGGAGAGTTGGTCCAGTCATATTTAGCCACCACTTCTTTTCCCTTGATTTTCAGCATACCTTCAAATCGAGTACCTATATAGTAAGTTTCAGGATCATCTGGGTCAAATACAGGTGAATAAATACCTCTAAGCTTGCCATCGGGGTAAGTGCCGATGGTGGGAATGCTGTCGGGCATCATGTCAGTCCAGAATCCGTTTTCGAGTGTATTGATGTGGGCAAGGCTTACGTTGTCATCCCAATAGTAATTTGCTCCGCAATCCATTACATAGAGCTTATTTAGAGGCTCGTTGAAGCACAGGTTATATGGAAATAACACTGTAGAGGAATTATACTTGAAATAGTCGGCATAGATGGTGCTTACTTCACCGTTTTCGAGCTTCAGGTGTCGCACGCCCTTTGAAGAGAGTTCCCACAGCGAGCCATCATTTTCGGCGGTTGTTACGATAGATGCACTCATTTCGCTTGGCAGTTCAGTAATCACGCCGTTCAAGCCTTCGCTATCAAATGTTACTATCTTTGAGGGTCTATATTTTGAAGTACCCATAAACCCTGTGGGAGTTTTTGCAAGCATATTTATAGAGGCTTGAGCAGCCACAGATTTCGATTTCACACCCGATGAATCGAATGTATATCGATAAATCCAGCCCTCATCGAGCAGAATGGTCGAGTCATTGATATTAAAGAATCGTGCATTTGCCTGCACGTGGAATTTTGTAAATGTGCTTGGTGAGTGCATGGCAAGCGATTTTGGCGACATAAAGGCACCATCGGCTTTACCAATGATGATAAAGTCGGATACTTCGGTAATCGAAGTGATATTTTCTCCAAAGTTTTGCGACTCTATCACTTCAAAATCCTTGTTGGCATTAAGTATTGCAAAGCCAAAACCGGTGGCTAAATACACCTTGTTGTCTTTGAAGTTGATATAGTTTATGGTTTTAGGGTCGATATCGGCTTTTGAAATGTCGGGTGCATTGATAACAGTGCCATCAGAGGTAATAACGTCGATATTTCCCGATTCATACACTACCACGAGATAACGTGCATCATAGTTATAGAAAATATTGCTCACATTCACATCGTTGAGCTTGTTGTTGCGCGACAGATAGTGGTTTTCATCGGCTTTTTTGTCGTAGTAGAACAGGTTGCCGTCGGCAAGATAGTATATCAAGTCGCCGGTATCGATAATATTGATGATATTTTCGGCAAATACAGGGTGAATTACCCAATTTCCCACACCTGTCTGAGCCGACACACTCAGTGCCGCCACAGCAAGCATAATCATTATAGTGAATTTTCGCAATAGAGTGGTCATATTTTTTATAAGCTTTTTTATAAATAACGCATTAGTTGCCACTTAATTGTGTGAACATCTTAAAACTGGCTGCAAACTTACAGTTGCAAACGTGTGGTGGTGTTGAAGCGGTCGCGATTCAATATCACATCTACACCCCACAGTCCTGAGTCGGGTACTTCGTAGCGCAGGTGGTAGCGTGCGGCCTTGATGCAGTCGATGCGCACGCTTATGTCGTAGCCGGCGAGAGGTGCCATAGGATTGTTCACAGTGTGCTTTTCGGTGAGTGTAAGCTTGTCATCTACGATATCGGCATTGATATATGCCGTAGATCCTTCGGGCAATGGTGCGCCGCGACGTCTCACAAGCAGTGTGAAATCGTCGAGTGATTCTATTTCGAGCATTTTTCCATCGGCATGGGCATCGGTGGTAAAATCCACCGATGCGGCATATATGTAGGTCATTGCCGGTGAGCGACGTGAGGGATTGAAGATAAACCCCACAATGAGTATTGCCACCGTCACGGCAATGGTGTAAAATTCTACCGATGTGAAAATGTTGAGAAAAATCATGAATAAAAAGCTTGATAGAGTTATTGTTTGTTTTTAGCTCCTATTTTGCTAAGTCGGGCACGCATAGGAGTGTCGTAGAAGCACATTGCAACGTATGCAATCACGATGCTGCTCGCTACGGCAGTTACTACTGCCACAATAGTTGCTTCGATGCTGCGCTCGCAGGTCCACAGCCAGTGATAGAGAAGATACATCACGGGGTAGTGTACAATGTAGAGCGGATAGGATATGCGTCCCACAAAGTTGCAAAGTGCGGTGGTGACGCGTCCTTTGAGCACTCCCGAGGCACCCATTTGTACGATAAGCGGGAAAGCCACCGTCACACAAACAATCTCATAGAGAGAGTTGTACCAGTGTATGTTATTGGCAATAGGTGTTATGTAGGGCACGGCAAGCAATGCCACAAGCAGCAGTGAGCATAGTGTGAAAGCTCCCTTGATGCGCCAGGGCTTGAAGATGCGTTGAAGCAACATTCCCATAGGGAAGCACAATCCCACGCGAAGAAAGCCTCCCGACAGATTGTAGCCGGCAAGTGTCCAGCCAAGATTCATCGACCACATCTCTGAGAAATTGAATATGTCGAATGTAGCGTAGCTCACC
This sequence comes from uncultured Prevotellaceae bacterium, assembly GCA_945645715.1. Classification (GTDB taxonomy): domain Bacteria; phylum Bacteroidota; class Bacteroidia; order Bacteroidales; family Muribaculaceae; genus CALZFJ01. The sequence goes on from CALZFJ010000051.1 coordinate 7,784, forward strand.
GCCATCAGAGCCACAAATGTAGCAAGAAGGCGGGTGCCAAGGCGGCGTAATACTAATGCATAGGCAATATTGGCTATATACTCAAAAAACAGCGACCAGGTGGGACCATTGAGCGGAAACATCTCTCCATTGCCACGCACTTCGTGCATAGCTCCGGGCGATGCAGGTATCATCAGCATTGATAGCAGCATTGCCACTATCACATTCCACAGTGCCACTTCGGTACCGTCCCACTTCACGAAGCCTTGCAGGGCAAACGACAGAGCACCGAGCACTGCACCGAGCACCACCATGGGGTGCAGGCGTGTGAGACGACGACGGAAAAAACCTCCAAGCGTCAGGCTTCGGTCTTTAAAACGTTCATTGTAGGCATATCCTACCACAAAACCCGAAAGTACAAAGAAGAAATCCACAGCCATGTAGCCATGATTGAGAAATTGATCTACTGCACTTGTGGCAAAGCCTTCACCCACGTGAAACACCACTACGAGCAGAGCAGCCACTCCGCGCAATCCATCGAGAATGTGAAAATGAGGTTTTTCCATTGTATATTACTATTCTTTCAATAAAAAATTAAATTAATTCTGATAAAATATTTTCCACTTCGCATGGGTGAAACCACTTCATTGCCGGGTCTTTGCTGTACCAGGTGAGTTGTCGCTTGGCATATACGCGTGTGTTCTTCTTGATGCGCTCGCGAGCGGTGATAAAGTCCATTTCGCCATCAATCCACGCAAACATTTCCTTGAAACCTACGGTATTTAGCGAGTTGAGATGTCGCTGTGGATACACACTGCGTGCTTCCTCCACAAGTCCGGCATCAATCATGGCATCAACTCGGCGGTTAATGCGGCCGAAAAGCTCTTCACGCGGCATGTCAAGCCCTATTTTCACTATTTTGAATGGTCGAGGCTTCACTTGTCCGGTGCGAAGTGAAGAATAAGGCACACCTGCCTGAAGACAAATCTCCAGGGCGTGGAGAAGTCGCTTCTCATTCTTTATATCTACTATTTTCAGATAATCAGGGTCGAGAAGTTCGAGCTGTGCAATAATGCACTCAATTCCACATTCGTGGTATTGTCGCAGCACCTTCTCGCGCACTTCGGTGCTTATGGTGGGCATCAAGTCGATTCCCTTGCACACGGCATCTACATAGAGCATCGAGCCTCCGCACATCACGGCATAGTCGCTCTTGGCAAAGAGGCTCGGAAGCAGTGCAAGCACATCAGTCTCAAATTCGGCTGCGCTGTAATAGTCGGTAATGCTCTTGAATCCGACAAAGTGGTGCTTTGCCAAGGCTTGTTCGTCGGCAGTGGGAGCTGCGGTGCCAATGGGAATCTCGCGGAAAATCTGGCGAGAATCGGCAGAGATTATCTCAGTGCCGAGCGCACGCGCTATCTTTATAGCCGCAGCAGTCTTCCCCACACCGGTGGGTCCGGCAATCACTATGAGTGTCTTTTCTTGCATCAT
>CALZFJ010000052.1 GCA_945645715.1 uncultured Prevotellaceae bacterium
CCGACCCGTCAATCTGATTTTTTTCTTGTGAATCGCCCGAGGGCGTAGCTCAGCACGTCGTGCTGTATGCGTGAGTGAAGCATGGCATTGATTGCAACGTATGGCACTGCAAATGCCACCGTCTGCGCCAAAATCATCGCTACCGGGTGCAGCTGTGGCACAAAGTATGCCACGGTAGCTGCGGGTGCGGCGCTTATGAGCGTTATTGCCGCGTAGGGTGCTATCTCAGTGAGCATTGCCGCCACACGATATCCGGTGGTGCGTGCCACAAGCCACTGCGAATAGACGAAGCACACTGCCGCCGCTATCACCTGTCCGCCCACAAGCCATTCTATCCCGAATGGTATGGTGGCAATGATGGCTGCCACGGTGAGCACGTCTTTCACCACTTCCGACTCCACAAGCTTCCGCGCTGCGCCTATGGCGGTTATCTGCGTGGTGTAGAGCGATGTGAGCACCACAAAGATGCCTCGCGCTGCAAGCAGCTGGAACAGCACTATCGCCTCGTCCCACTTAGTGCCGAAAAGGGTGTGGAATATAGCCTCCGAGAGCAGCACGAGCAGCACAAGGCACGGCATTGCCACATAGGCTGTGAAGCGGTTGGTCTTTGCCATCATGCGGTGGAAACGCGGGCGGTCGTCCTGGCAGCCGCTAAGCACGGGCAGAAACGATGCCGTAACCGTCTGCGAGAGCGATGTCACTCCCATTTTGCTCCATTTGTCGGCTTGGGTGTAGCAGCCGAGGTTGGCAAGGTTGTAGTATGTGCCTATGATGAATGAATAGATATTCTGGAACACGGTGTTGAGAAACGAGCTGGTCATGATTCCGACTCCAACTGCAAAAATCGACCGCAACGATGCCATGCTGAAGGTGGCTTGCGGACGCCACCGCGACGTAGCCCACAGCAGCCCCGATTTCACCGCCGAGAGCACTATGCTTTGCCACACTATCGCCCATGCGCCATAGCCTTGCAGTGCCAAGATAATGCCTGTGGCACCGCTCACCACGAGCCCCACGGCATTGCTCACCGCTATCATGCGCACGTTCATCTGCTTCATCAGTCGGTTGGTCTGCACTATTGCAGTGGCGTTGAGGACGAAGGTGAGAAACATTACCCTCGCGAGCGGAACGAGTGCGCCGCCGGCATTGAAAAGGCTGTCGATTAGCGGAGCTGAGAGCCACAAGATGCAGTAGATAAGCATGCTCACGCCAAGGTTGAAGTAGAGCACCGTGCTATAGTCGGTGTCGGTGGGTGCTTTGCGCTGAATGAGTGCGCCCGAGAAACCGCTATCTACAAATAGCGACGCGAATGCCTGGAACACCATCACTGCACCAACGAGTCCAAACTCCTCCTTGGTGAGCACATTGGCAAGCACAATGCCTGTCACGGCATAGAGCACCTGCGACGATATGCGGTCCAGCGTGTTCCACTTCAGTGTCCGCGCTGTCTTCAGTTTCAGGTCGTCACCCATAGTTCGTTGAGCGTTTATTGTGTATCGTTTAGCGAGCGTTAAGCGTTTATCGTTTATCGTTTAGCGAGCATGGAGCGTGTGTCGTTTTCTGCCCCAATCTCCGATAAACGCTAAACACTCCACGATAAACGATAGACAACAATCAGTCTTTCATCGGAATCGCCTTGATGCTTCCTATCTGGCGCGACTTTATCTCCGAGGGCGTGCCGCGATAGTGCACCTTGCCCGAGCCTGAGCCGGTGATAGTGAGCGGTCCACCGTTCACGTTGCAGCTGATGCTTCCGGTGCCCCATATTTTGCACTTGGCGGTGGTCGTTTCAAGACGGTCGGCTATCACGTCGCCCGAGCCTGTGGCATTGAGGTGCGCCTCGGTACACTTGCCACTTACCTCCACGGTGCCGCAGCCGGTGTAGAGCACGGCTTCCACGCTGGTGGCGTTGAGGTCGAGAGCCTGGAGTGAGCCGTTACCCACCACCTTGAATTTCAGCTTGGGAGCCGGTGCCACTTTCACTATGCGCAGAAGGCTGTCGCCATCGTTCTGAGCCTCGAGCAGGAATTGTGAATACACACGCAGCGTGGGCAGTCCTTTGGGTGCCATAGCCTCGTCGGTAGAGAGCTGAATCGACAGTTTGCCCTTGCCGTTGTTGTCGAACATAAACGCGCTCACCTTGTCGGGCGTGGTATAGAACACCACCATTCCCGACGAGTCGGGGTTGCACACATAGTCCACGTTGATGTCATTCACCACTCGCAGCACCTTGAAGTCGCCCACCTTCACCTCGTAGCGCCCCACTTTACCGTCTTGGGCAGTGCCGGTGAGAGCAGCCACGAGCATCATTGCTATCAATGAAAGTTTCTTTATCATAGTTTTGTTGCTTTTTTTATAGTTGGATAAAATTGCTATGTTATGGTTTAATTTATTTTTCCGTTTTTTGCTTTTACGCGAGCATCGTAGCCTCCACGTGGTCGAGAATCGCCTCAAGTTCAGCGCGGGTGCCAGCTTGCAGCATGGCAATGCGCGTGCTGCGGAAGTTGGGTATGCCCTTGAATAGTGGCGATGCCGCAAGGTGGCGGCGTATGTGCAGAATGCCGCGATACTCATCGATGCGGTCGATGCTCTCGCTAATCTGCCGGCGCAGCAGTGCCATCTTCTCGGCTGCCGGAATTGCAAGGTGCTCTCCTGTAGCCATATAGTGCTTCATTTCGCGGAAAATCCACGGAGCACCTATCGAGGCGCGTCCCACCATGATGCCATCTACGCCGTAGCGGTCGAAGTATTCCACAAGTTTCTCGGGCGAAGTGATGTCGCCGTTGCCAATGATGGGAATCGTCATGCGCGGGTTGCGTTTCACCTCGCCGATGAGGGTCCAGTCGGCTTCGCCGTTATACATCTGGCTGCGGGTGCGGCCGTGAATGGTGAGAGCCTTGATGCCGCAATCCTGAAGCTGCTCGGCAAGCTCCACGATGATTTTGTTCTCGCAGTCCCAGCCAAGGCGGGTCTTCACCGTGACGGGAATCTTCACTGCATCTACAATGGCGCGAGTGATCTCGAGCAACAGCGGCACATTGCGCAGCATTCCGCTACCTGCGCCTTTCGATGCCACCTTCTTCACCGGGCAGCCAAAGTTGATGTCGAGCACATCGGGCTGAGCCGCCTCGGCAATCTTTGCAGCCTCCACCATCGGCTCCACCTCTTTGCCATAAATCTGAATGGCTGCCGGACGCTCTGCCGGGTCGATAAAGAGCTTGCGCGTGGTGCTGTTGATGTTGCGTATGAGCGCATCGGCTGAGACAAACTCCGTATAGACCATATCGGCTCCCTGCTCCTTGCATATCAGCCTGAACGATGGGTCGGTGACATCTTCCATCGGTGCCAGCATAATAGGGCGGTTGCCCAAGTCGATATTTCCTATTTTCATATTATTTCAGTATTATTGCTATTTCCGCCTCGTTGAGAGGAAGAACATTGCATCTTGCGAATGTTGCAAAACGACAAATTCAGAGCTAATCGGGCAACTGCCATTGCTCGCTGAATCGGCTAATGCACGTTTTGCATCTTGCAAATGCCATTAATCTGCAAAATTACAAATTTTAGTCGAAAAGCGAAACATTTACGCCTTTTGGAACACTAAAAATGAAAATTAGCGCAATAGCACATCGCCGCAACCGCCCCACCGTGCTCCGAACCTGCCCCGTGGCGTTTCGTCCCTGCCACCCTGTAGAGTCGCGCCTTGGTGCGACCGAGCCACAAATCATTCCCCTCCACACAATTTGACTTTACAAAACTGTCACATGTGACACTTTTATAAAGTCGCCTGTCCCTTTTTTATATCACATTTTCACTAAACAGAATGATTAAATCTTTTCTGTTTTTTGGTTTTTTTGATTGAAATTTCTATCTTTGCCTTTATAAAACTGTCACATGTGACAAAAATGTAAAGTATGCAGATAAAACGCGACATCTATTTAAACCGCCTGATTGCTCGTCGACACAATCATCGTATTAAAATTGTGAGCGGAGTTAGACGTGGAGGTAAGACGTATTTGCTTTTCACCTTGTTCAGTGAATGGCTGATTGATAATGGTGTGCCACCCCACAAGATAATCAAGATAAATCTTGAGGATCGCCGTAATAAGCAATTGCGTGACCCCGACAACCTTCTTAACTATATCGATTCTCGAATCCAGGGCGATGAAATGCATTATGTGATGATCGACGAGATTCAGCACGTTGCCGAGTTTGAAGATGTGCTTAACAGTTATCTTCAGATGCCAAATGTTGATGTTTATGTCACTGGTAGTAATTCGAGATTCTTGTCAAGAGATGTCATTACCACATTTCGTGGTAGAGGTGATGAGGTGCGTGTATGGCCGTTGAAATTCAGCGAATTTTGTTGTGCTTTCAATCGTTCCAACAGTGAAAACCTAATGGATTATCTTCATTTTGGGGGATTGCCTGAAACAATTGGAATGACCACCTCTGAGGAAAAAGTAGTGTTTCTGAAAAATATTTTTGAAGAAACTTATCTGCGTGATATAAAGGAGCGTTATAGCATTAACAATGAAGATGCTATGGAAATGCTTTTTGATATTATTTCTTCTTCTGTCGGTAGTCTTACAAATCCTCGAAAGCTGGCTAATGCTTTCCACTCTTTGAAGGGTAGCGACTTGTCGGAAGTAACAATAAAGAGGTATCTCGACATTATTTGCGAGTCGTTTCTTCTTGAAAAGGCAGCAAGATACGATGTGAAAGGCAAGAAGTATATTGATACTCCACATAAATATTATTTCGTTGATGCCGGATTGAGAAATGCACGTCTCAATTTCCGACAGCCTGATTATAGCCATGTTATGGAAAACCTAATTTTTAATGAACTGCGAGTGAGAGGATTTAATGTAGATGTAGGAGTCGTTCCGGTGGTCGTGCGAAACATTGAGGGCAGGCAGATTAGGAAGCAATATGAGATTGATTTCGTTTGTAATCTTGGAAGCAAACGCTATTATATACAGTCGGCTTGGCGCATGGAGAGTGAGGCAAAAATAGAGCAAGAAGAAAATTCGTTGCGGAATGTTGATGACTCATTTAAGAAAATTGTTGTATTGGGTGAGCCTACCCCGATTTATTGTAATGATGCCGGAATTACCACAATGGGTATCTATGATTTCTTGTTGAACGAAAATTCATTAGAGCTATAAAATCTACAAGGCTATTGTCCCTTCGGTCGCACCAAGGCGCGACCCTACATTGTGCTATGAACCGCCCCGCCGCTGTTTTCTGCCTCCTATATCGTTTCTGCCACCCTGTAGGGTCGCGCCTTGGTGCGACCGAGCCTCTTGGGGTGGGGCAATAAGAGAGCAGGAGGCGTGACCTCGATGGTCACGTCTCCTGCCTGTTATGTTCTGCACCGTGCCGCTATTGCGGCGACATCGGCACCATAAATTAATTCACCGTTTCTTAGAGGACAACCTTTGTTGCCTTAGCACCCTGCTTCTTGATGAACAAGCCGTTCTCAGGATTTGCAATCTCTACGCCCTGGAGGTTGTAGTACTTAACAGGAGCATTAACATCATCGGCAATAGCACCCTCTACACCTGCGGTCGGGTCAAACTTGTACATTGCCAAGCGGATACCGGGGTTAAATTGGAAGATGTTTGCTGTGCCATCTTCATTCACTGAAGATGCAAAACCTACCATATAGTTAACAGCTTCACCGACCGGCATTGTCCAGCGTGCAAGCGACTGAGCAGTTTGGAGGTCAAATACTTCCCAAGAGTGGGTGCGCGCACCGTCATCAGGCTGAGTGAGTGCTACATAGCTTTTGCTACCTACTGTCCAAGCTGTGAAGTTTGTTGTAGTAGATTTGCTGAAGTCGATTGTTGCCTCGCCTGAAAATGTGGCCTTCTGAAGAGACTCCTTGCCATCTGCGCTTATGCGCAAGCCGCCCAGACTACGGTTGCGAGCGATGAATTTTGGTGCTTGTGTAGCATCGGTCTCAAGAGCAGCAAGTGGCATTGCCGATGACTCTGTGTTCCAAGCTTCAGTATTTTCCTCGTCGCCGATCTTTACTACATAGCTGTAAGAACGGTCTTGCTCCTTCTCAAAAATGTTGTAAACGACAGCTTGAGTTACAGTGTTCGGGCAAGTGATGATAAATGCGTTTGAGGTGATGTCACCGGCAGTCTTATCACCAAGGTAGTCCATACGTCCGGCGCCTTCAGGAATGATAGCATCGTTCGGGAACTCACATGGGATATAGAACATTTCGCCATCAGCTTGAATAGCTGCAAAATTACGGCCACTTCCTACACCTGGGAAACCAAGGTTTACAATAATGTTTCCTGCCTCGTCAGTCGAAACAGCTGTACCTAATGTAAAGTCGCCAAGCTCTTGTCCAGCAACCCAAGTGTTTACATCATATTCCTTAACTTTGCCTGTTTCGTCCCAAAGCTCTACCATACCTGTAGTCTTGTTAGGAACTACTGCATAGTCACCGAGAGCTGCAATTGAGCGAGTTTCGCCAGAAGTGTGGTCAGCCATCGAGTGCTCCCAAACCTTAGTAAGAGATTGTGCATTTGCTGCAAATGCCATAAGAGCTGCAGCGCCAAATAGTAAAGATTTCTTCATAATAAGTAAGTTTTTGGTTTATAATAATGTGAATTGTAATATCCATTTGTTTTATTATAGAAGCTCAAAAAGCCTTTTGGGCTTTAACTTGCCATAATAGTTGTTTTATGTCACACAATTATTCACTGCAAATTAACGCATTTACTTTTGTTCCACCAAACTTTTTCGTCGAAAAATATCTCTACAATCCTTAAAAAACGTCAAAAACTCCATCGCCTCATTCACCCCACATCTCAATTCCAAGCCCATGCAACGCCATCACCTTTTTTCGCCAAAAGCCCGGCAAATGCAATCACGCTCCCAAAGTCGCCACTACACTCATTGCAAATCGTTTGCTCGCACCAAAAAATCCTCGAGATGCGAGCGGAATCTACCCAAAAATCATACATTCCGCTCGCATCTCGCCCATTTTTGCACCAAATCAATTAAGTTCCATCTATTGTATAGCAAAACCTCTGCGGAATGAGACTGCTTTCATTCCGCAGAGGTTTTATTGTTTCTATGTGAGATGATTACTCAGAGAGGAGACGGCCGCTTTCCACTGTGCCATCACCATAGATTACATTAAAGATATAGTGACCATTGGCAAAACGGTTACTCAAACTGAAGTCGGTACTGCCAGGCTTGATATTGCGGCTCATCACACTACGGCCGTTCATGTCGAGCACCACGAAGCGAGTTGAGCGGTCGGCTTCCTTGCCCAGAACCACAGTGAATGTGCCACCCTGAGATACCGGATTAGGATACCCCACAGCGCTCTTCTGCATAGCCACTACAGGGTTGACCGATGACTCACCTGTGAATGTATAAAAAGTTTTGGAAACTATTTCGCCATGTGTACCGTAATCACTAATCATCAAGAATGGCACTCCTTCGTATGCATAGCTTAGCCAAATATCAGGCTCATCACTTACTGTAAAGCTCCCCAAATTATTTCCATCTTCATCATACACCGTTAACAATCCTTCGCCATCATAAACATTCTTATATTTACTTGTGGCTACACACCACTTATCATTTTTGACGAAAAAATTCTTTGATACAATTATATTTGTACAATCTAAAGATTCCACCCATATCTCTTCGATATGTGTATATTCATCAATAATCCCATGGAGGGTAAATGTCTTTTCCACATTCAAGTGATCGTCATAGATAGTGAAAGTGGCATCGTTTCCTGATTCTACAAATGAGGCACTTCTAATTGAAGAAACCCAACCCTCATCATTAACGACCATAGCTCCTTGCATAGAGCTGTTAATTTGCAAAACCGGTTTAGGGGTAACTTGAGCCATTGCCGGAATAGACTGCATACTCAAAAGCACTCCAAGAATGAACAAAATTTTCTTCATTTTAGTAACAGAATTTTATTTGTTTGACAATTAAAATCATTTTTGCACAAGGCATTCTCAATAATACTGCTAATATAATTGAATATCCCCAAAATACCTCGCCCGAATAGTTAAATAAACTTAAACGGTTAATATTTAGTTCATCTTGATGCTTTTGCGGAAAATGACTTATACGATGCTTTGCTTTTTCTAAAAAATAATCAAACGAAGGAAAAGACCGGATGATTCCCGTAGTTGTTGTGCTTTTCATACCTACATAAATTTTTATATTATTGATTCTGAATTAATTGTATGCGTTCTAAAGTTTTGCGTCACCGTTTGTGGCGAATAGTTGGCGTAGCAGTATCGGCAGAGGTGCGGGCAAGTGTTGTAGGCACCGATGTCTTTTGAAAGGATGCAACCGCAAAGTTTTCGCTGACCGCTATCCTGCTTTGCGTGTTGTAAAAAAGATTGCAGCTCGACATCATCGGGTGCGCGACGTGCTATCAATTCCGGGTCGATGCAGCGATTATGCCCAATGCCAAATTCTTCCAAATCAATAGCCTCGGCACAAGTGGCAAGCCGAAACGGCAGCCTCATATCCGCAAGCCGGCGAGCAAAATCAATCATGGATTCTTCGTTCCACTCTCTATAATTAACCCCGGCAGCACGAAGATTTCGTGCCACACTGCGATAGGAGGAGATATCGGCAAAGCTGAATACCAATTTTTCCGTATAGCCTTCCAACTGCTCCGCAATGGCTGAGATTCTATGCAAAAACAATTCCGGCGAAATCTTATCCGTAAGGACTAGAGGGTCGAACCGCAAAACCACACTTCCAAGCCCGTGTTCGTCAACAATTCTCTTAAATGTGTCAATCCTTTCAGCAAGCCGAGGCACACCCGGCTCTAATCGCTCGGCATCGTAGTCATTGAGCGTGTATTGCATATAAAAGCCAATGCCTTTATCTTTCAGAATAGGTAAATACGTAATAAGCGGTTGGGGATTTTTTGACCAAAACACCACAAAGCGCGTGTTTGCCATCGACACATAACTATCCTTTCCATTAAAAGGATTTCGCCACGTCAAATAGCCCTTTTCAAGGCGATTAAAGAACCAATTGGCATAAAAAGCCGGAATATCCGTAGCCCTACTTGCCGACACTATCACCGGAGCAATAGCCTCAACATCAGCACCTTGTTCATTACGAATTACAATCTTCTTATGTACCATATTGCATCTCTTGCCTTAAACTTTTTGCAAAGTTACTAAATAGATGAGCAAAATCCCTGCACATGTACGTAAATAATACAAAAATCGCTGA
>CALZFJ010000053.1 GCA_945645715.1 uncultured Prevotellaceae bacterium
TCGCAGCCATAGAACGCATAATCAAACTTTTCGAGCGATTCGGGCAGAGTGACACGAGCCAATTTCGGGCAATAGGCAAATGCCCCATAGCCAATCTCCTTCAAGCCCGGCAATTCGGGCAATGAGGTGATTTGGGTGGCATAGAATGCCTCTTTCCCTATTACCTCAATAGATGGCATCGAGGGGAGGGCTGTGATTTTAGTGCGGTCGAAAGCTCCGTCACCGATTCGCTTCACGCTCGGCATGTCGGGCAGCGATGTGATTGCAGCTGAGTTAAATGCATCGTTGCCGATAATCTCAAGCGAAGCGGGGAGATTGACAGCCGATATGTTGGTGTAGGCAAACAGCTTGTCGGCAAGCGAGATGGTGCCGTCTTTGATGGTGTATTCTCCAAGTTTCCCGTCGGCAACGCAGTATGCCACCTTGCCGATGTAGCGGATTCCGCCTTCAGGCTCAATCTGCTTGATGAAAGGCGAATCAAAGTCGAAAGCCTTGTAGCCGATTTCGATTACCGACTCGGGAATCACCGCCTTCTCAAGTGCCTGATTGTCGTAGCTGTTACTGCTGAAAGCACCCTCGCCGATATACTTCACGCCGTCGCCGATATTCACTTCGCGCAAATCTCGGCAGGCGAAAGCTGAGGCTTGAATAGAATCACCCGGGAAGGGGAGATTGAGTTGCTGCACCACAGCACCAGCAAAAGCTCCTCCACCGATTTCCACAGGGTGATCGATATTGAGCACTCCGAAAGTGATATATCCCGATTCTTCATTATAATTCGTGCTATTGAATGCACCTGCGCCAATCTTCTCGATTGAAGATGGCAGACCATCGAGCATCTTCACCGCTGTACCGCTGTAAGCACCTGCCAGCACCTCAGTCACGCCGTCGTGGATAGGAGCGTATTTCAGCTTTTTACAGCCCGAGAAGATGCTTTCGCCTATCGAAGTCATAGATTTGGGCAGAATCACCGTGGTGAGGTTGGTGCAATCCTCAAAAGCACACGCAAGATTATTGCGATAGTGATCACAGCGCTCAGTAGTTGGGCTGGTGCTATTCCTCTCGTCGTAGTTGGTTTCGCTCAGATAGTAGTAGTGATAATACCAAGTGCCCATACCTCCCGGAGGACCCACCACAGCGGAGTGATATAGTGTGCCGTCGAGAGCGATTGCAACTTCGGAGAGGTCGAGATAGGTGATTGCGGCGGCACGCCCCTCGCCCGAGGTGAGATAGATGATGTCGTCGCCGTTAATCTTTCCTTTGAGCACCAAGCCTTCGATGATGTCGGCATCGATGTTGATAAGCTGCGATTTCAGTTTACCCGGCTGGCTTACGGTAATCTCAAAGGTGTTTTCGGGCTTCGCCGGCTTGTCCGATTCAGGGAAGTTGAAGGTGTGCTTGTTGCCGAGGCACAACTGACCGTTGCTGACAATTACAGCCGGAAAAATAGTGGTGGTTTCGGCAATGTGGATAGCCTCGCCTGTGTAGCGGGTGGATTGCTTAGTGGGCGTGCTGCCGTCGGTGGTATAGACGATGATGTCGTGTGTGTTGTCGTAACTTGCACCCCACCCCTCTTCATAGCTACTCTGGAACGTTACGTCGATTGGAGAATAGTAGTCGCCCTCAGGGTGCGAGTAGGTGAATGTGGCGGTGGCATCGGGATTGTCGCCATACCACACCCCTATTTCGCTGATAACGATGGGGTGGCTTGCAGTGAGCGTGATGCGGCTCTGGGGAGTTCCGGCGAAGATGTAGAGGTTGGGTGCCATTGCCGAAGCGTCGTCAAGCTCATTCACGCTCAGTTCTCCATGACTAATGGAGAGAGGGCATGGGAGATAATAGATTGACTCATCGAAATTCTCATCCGGCTTCCATGTTTCATTGGGCCACCAAGGACCAACAGCGAAATCAAACTGTGCATTGTCGCAGAGTCGCGACGATGCCGGCAGCGTGATTGTGGCTCCGGTGGCGAGATAGATGCACCCCTTTCCTGCATATACCTCGCCGGTGAAAGTCCAGCCGTCGGGATTGTCGAAACTGTTGATGTAATCGTCGATTGGTGTAGCTCCGGCATATTCTTCGCTATCACCGCTCACAAAAAAGAAAGTCTCATGAATGAGATAATCACGCCCTTCGTTTGTCCATTGGGCGAAAGCGTGCCCCACCGCCATAGTGAGAACAACGCAAAGAGATAAAATTCGTCTCATATCAATAAAAAATAGAAGTGATTGTTTTTTCGGTGTGTAACGACGCGCTATAAGGTGCGCCTGAATTGAAGGAGGCATAATTGCCGTGTGTCGAGGCACGAAGGTTGTGTTATCGCTTGGTGCCGTTGCGCTTTAGATAGCCCTTTTCAAAGGCTTTCACGATAAGGTCGGCTACATTCACTGCTCCAAGCTTTTGGAAAAGCGACTTGCGGTGAGCCTCAACGGTGTTGTCGGTGACAAACATTGAAGCGGCAATCTCGCGCGACGTTTTTCCCTGCGCAATTTGGCTCAGCACCTCAAGCTCGCGCAGAGTTGGGTGGATAGAGCCGTCGGAAGCAGCGGCAAGAGCCTTGTGCACAGCCTCGCAATAGTAGTTGTTGCCATTGATAATCTCATCGATGGCTGTCATTATCTCGTTGCCGTCGCCCGACTTGTAGATAATGGCATTGACATCGCGTGCGAGGAGCTTGCGCAGGGTCCAAATCTCGTCGTGCACGGTGCTCACAATGATGGGTGCAGCCGCGTTGCGGGCACGAATCATCTCTATCAGCACAAAACCGTCGAGATCGGGCAGTTCAAGGTCAATGATGTAGAAGTCGTAGCGGTGTCCGGCATCGAGAGCCGACACCAGTTCCATGGCATTGCTGAATTTATCGACATTGACAGCACCATTATTGGCAAGGACAACGTTGAGTCCCTCCCTCACCAAATCGTGGTCATCGACAATGGCAATTTTCATCTTTGATAGTGTTTTTTCGTCAGTCATAATAGGGTGCAGAATATTACATTACAAAATTACTGCACCTGTGTAAGCGCGTCAATTACGGCTTTCCGTAGTTTTTCTATTGATTTTTATGATATGAAACGGTAAATTTCAGTTTTCAAGCGTCACCACAGTGCCACCCGTGTCGGGGTGAGTGATGGTGACTTTACCGCCAATGGCAGCAGCGCGACGGCGAATGGAATCGAGCCCCACACCGCGCTTAGAGCCTTGATGGAAGGTGCCATTGTCGGTAACGGAGAGTGTAAGCCTTCCCTCGGCAACGGTTAGCTGCACAGCAATGGTGGTAGCACCCGAGTGCTTCACTGCATTGCTCACTGCCTCCTGCACTATGCGGTAGATTTCGAGCGACACGGTGTCGGGAATATCCTCCCAGCGTGAGCCGGTAATCGATGAGGCGTAGGTGATGGCGGTTTTAGGCTTTGCAGCTTCTGCCTGACCATTGACGAAGAAGCGGATAACCTCATCGAGAGTGGCGTAGGCAAATTCGGGCGGCATAAGCTCGTGTGAAATGCGGCGTACCGACTCGCGACACGTCTCGATGAGTGCGGCGGCATCGGCAGGCGATTGTCCGCCACCGATGCTCATCTTTATGGCGAGAAGATCGTTGCACACACCGTCGTGGAGCTCGCTTGCCATGCGTCGGCGCTCATTTTCCAAACCCTCCACATACTGGCGACTCACATCGGCACGCAAGCGTGCAAATTCCATCTCATTCTGCAAGCGGCGGCGACGCTGGCGACCGGCATAAGCCACAAAGAGGATAGCAGCCACAAGCAGCAGTCCGAGTGCTGCAAAGAGCCACATCAGCGTGCTTGCACGGCGTGCCTCGCTCTGCGCAAGGGCAAGCTCGGTCTCCTTGGTCTCATATTTCACGGTCAGCTCTTGCAGGCTCTCGGCTTTCTCCTGTTGCCATAGCGTGTCGCGCAACTCATTGCCCTTGAGCAGTGAGGAATAAGCCTTGCGATAGTCGCCAATGGCGGCATAAGAGCGGTGTAGATTGTTGTAGCAATCGAATTGCACGAAAGGCAGATTTGCGATACCATCGAGATTGAGAATCTTGTCGAAGAAGGTGATTGCGTTGCGGTGGTCACCGGCTTTAAGGCTTATGGAGCACTCGGCTTGGTAATACACAAGCAGAGCCATGGGCGAGGTAATTTCGGGCATCAGTTGGCGGCAGCGGTCGCGCCACTGCTGTGCCGCGGGCTTGTCGCCTGAGCGATCGGCGCAGAGCATTGCATAAGCGGCAGCGCGGAAAGCAGCCTCCTTGTTGTCGGCTTTCAGGGCGTTGCTGTAGGCCTTATCCTGATACTGCATCGCCACATCGAGCTTGCCACAGCCCGTGAGCACCGAGCCTGCAACGCCGAAGATGGTGCTGCGAAGGTCGATGTCGTCGCTGCGCTCCACCCATTTTCCGGCAAATTCGGCATTTCGGGCAGCATCGTCCTTGCTCTGCATATCGAGGTTGAGCACGGCGAGGTTAATGTAGAGCGAGGCAATCTCATCAATAGCGTCCTGGTCGGGATTCTCGCGGAATTTGCCCGAAGTGACAATCTCCAACCCACGGCAGTAGGCATCGAGAGCCTCATCGATGCGGCCGAGAGAGCGCAGATACACGCCTTGTGCCGAGTAGGCAGCCACCTGATAAGTGGGGTTTTCGCTCTTTACGGCAAGAGCTATGATGTCTTCACCCACTACAACAGCCGAGTCGGTGCGACCCACGCTGTGCAGACTGTCGGCGACCTCAAAAAGGTGGATTAACTCATCATCACCCTGCGCCTTAGCAACCAGCGCAAAGCTCAATATCAAAAGAGATGCAAGCAGATGTTTCATTGGATTCAAGTAGTAATATCGATGGAAAAATTATTGTTGCGATTGGGAGATAAGTAGTAGCTTGTCGCCGGGCTGTAGGCGAAGTGAGCCATTGGGCACAAGGTAGCTGTTGTCGCGCTTCACTATCATTACTAAAGTGCCTTGCGGCAGACTGAAATCCTTGAGTGTGTCGCCGGCAGTGAGCATTTCGTCAGTAACCGTCATGTCGCTGAGGTTGCTGTCGATTTCATCGGGCAATTCCACTCCGAAGTCGTTACCCTCCTTGGGCATAGGAGCCGACAACCCCAGCCAATGCGCCATGCGCGACACTGTGGTTCCCTGCACTATGAGCGAAATGATAGTGATGAAAAACACAATATTGAATATCTGCCCTGCTCCGGGCACATTCTCTACCACCGGATATGTGGCAAAGATAATTGGAACAGCGCCACGCAACCCCACCCACGACACAAATAGCCTCGACTTGGCGGTGATGCGCTTGCCAAAAGGCAGCAGACAGAGATACACACTCAGCGGACGCCCCACCACAATCATAAACACACCAATCAGTGTTGCCACCACTGCCACATCGAGCATTTCATGCGGATTAACGAGCAAACCGAGGCAGAGGAACATGATTATCTGTCCCAACCATGTGAGTCCGTCCATGAAAGTATAGATTTCGCGACGATATTTTATCTTTCGGTTTCCCACAATGATTCCGGCAATGTAAACGGCGAGATAGCCATTACCCGAAAGGAGGTCGGTGAAGGAATAAGTGAAAAACACGAATGCGAGCAGCAGAATCGGGTAGAGCGACTGGTTGTCGATGTTGAGGCGGTTAAGCATGAGCACCGCAAGTCGCCCGAACACATAGCCGGCAAGTGCTCCCACGGCAAACTGCACCAAAAAGGAGGTGACGATGGCAGCCACGCCCATTCCGGCAGTGTTGATAAGCTGAATAAGCACTATGGTGAGCATGAAAGCCATGGGGTCGTTACTTCCGCTTTCAAGTTCGAGCATAGGGCGGAGGTTATGCTTCAGATTGATTTTCTGCGAGCGCAGAATGGCAAACACCGATGCCGAATCGGTAGATGACATGGTGGCTGCAAGCAGCAGCGAAGTGGTGATGGGAAAATAGATGTTGCTCCACGACATTCCCGAAATCCACCAGATGAACACACCCGTGAGCAGCGCGGTGAGCAACACTCCCACAGTGGATAGCACGATGCCCGGCGCGAGGATTGGCTTTATCTCGCGAAGCCCGGTATCCATACCTCCCGAAAACAGAATCACACAAAGCGCCACCATGCCTATGAACTGTGCCTCGAAGGCATTGTGGAACTGTATGCCAAGTCCATCGCTGCCGAATAACATTCCCACAAGCAGGAAGAGCAACAGCGTGGGTACACCGAAGCGGTAGCCGGTTTTCCCCACTACGATACTCACAAAGAGCAGAATCGAGCCAATCAAGAGTATATTTCCGGTAGTAAAAAGCATAATGACGGTATGTATTAATGCAACAAAATTAGCGATTTTTTTGTTCAATAGGAAATTGGGGGCAATCAGTGACCCTGTTTTTGGGGATTTTTGCGAATTTTATTAGTAATTTTGCATAGATGAAACGAGAGATGCGCATATTGGCGATGCTTGCATGCCTCATGGTGGTGGTGTGCATGGCTATTGTGGGCAACCACAGCACAGGGTTGCCGGCTGTGGCTGCATCGGGCGACGGAAACGAAAGCCTGAAGCAACCCTGCCGCGAGTGCATCACTGCGTTTCCCTCAGCCGAGGCTGTGGGCGTGGAGTGTATGCCCCGGATTTCAGTGCCCCAGACTGCCATGAGCCGCACAAGCCGCGTGCAGCAGGTGCGTGTGGGCGGCGGACAGGGCAACGCTACGGGCAGCACCAGCCACACTCACGCGCATCAGCGCCGCACAGCTTCGGGCAGCCTGCGCATTTTCGGCACATCGTCGCCTATGTGCTGCAATTTCATGAAAGACTACTACATCTATATGCTTCGTCGCATAGTGATTTAGCCAACCACCTACACATTCAGCCTATTATTCTGTGAGGGTGCATATATCCTCACACATTCCTACTTTATATTTTTTCACAACTCTCAGGCTTCGCAACGGCTTAGCCTGAACAATACACATATCACTATGACGAAAAAGGATCTTTATTCACATATCAACGAAGCCACCAACGACGTGGCTCGCGTAACCGATGCCATCTCTATCGGCATTTCATTAATCATCTTGGTGGCAGGAATCATTCTGTTCTACATATCGTTTCAATTCGGACCCGATGCCGACGAACTTGCCATGCTATGCCTGCTGCTGGGGCTCTTCGGTGGCGCAATAGGGCTGATTCTGCTTGCCGTGCGAAACACCAAACTTGTGTATCTCCCCACCATGAGCCGACTGAAGAAGAAGGCTGTATATTTCAAGCGCGGCGATGAAGCGAAAGTGGAACAGCTTGCAGCCAACAGCCTCGAAGCCGATGAGCTACCCAAGAGCGATGCAAACGGCGTGGTGCGAATAGATATGCTTCTCTCATCTGACACTGCTTTTGCTGCCGCACAGGTGTTTTCGTGCACCGACTACATGTATAATCCGGTGGGAGACATACACATATACACCGGCAGCGATGCCAAGCTCTTTATCACAAAAATCCGGCAAATAACCCGATAGCAATTTCCTCGCTTTAGGGGAAACAAAATGCCCGGGAGGTCGCGCTATGATGCGAGCTTTCCGGGCTTGCTGTAATTTATGGCTCCATGAGTATGGAGCAAGTTGGTGTCGATGGGGCGGAATGGAATGAGCGATAGGTGAGCGATAGGCAAACGAGCCGAAAAATTGTGTGATAGTGTTGTGAAATGTAATTAAAATGCTTACTTTTGCAAAGATAAATCTCTAATATCGCATAAGCTATGACAAAAGAGGAACGCCATGCACTGATAATGGACATGCTGATAAAGCAAAATTCGATTCTTGTGACCGACCTGAGCGACCGGTTACAGGTATCATCGGTAACCATACGCAAAGACCTGACTGAACTGGAAAGGGCAAAGAAACTCTACAGAAGTCACGGCAGGGCAATTTTGATAAACCCATATATCAACAACCGCAACGTGAATGTGAAGGAAAAACTTTGCATCGACGAGAAGCGGCTTATTGGCAAGGTAGCAGCAAGCATGATCACGCGCGACGACTCCATTCTCATTGCCTCGGGCACTACTGTGCACGCCCTTGCACGCTGCATTCAGCCCGACCACCGACTCACGGTGATTACGGCATCGCTCCAGGTGTCGGAACACCTGTCGGGACTGGAGAATGTGGATATAATCCAACTTGGCGGTATGCTTCGTCACAGCAGCCTCTCGGTGGTGGGAAACTATGCCGAGCAGATTCTCTCTAATTTCTATTGCAGCAAGCTCTACTTGGGCGTTGATGGCATTGACCTCGATTTTGGCATTACCACAACCGATATGCGCGAGGCTAACCTCAACCAGGTGATGATGCGCACGGCGCAGAAAACCATTGTGCTTGCCGACTCCACCAAGTTTGGCCGCCGCGGCTTCAGCAAGATTGCCGATATGGAAGACGTGGACCTGATAATCACCGATGCACACGTGCCTCAATCGGTAGCTCAGCGACTCGAAGAGATGGGAATTGAGCTGATTGTGGCTTCAGAAGCTATGTTCAACAAGGAATAACACCGTTTTTAACCAAATACACAGCAAGGGCGCACCCGGATAATGGATTCGGGGTGCGCCCTTGATATTTTCGTTCCTGAGCAGATGATAATTGCTTAGGCGTGCGGCCGAGACAGCAATTAGTCCTCTTCTTCATCGTAGAAATCGGCTTCGCGACGGCTCAGAAGCGAGCGGAAGCGCGACGGAATGGGTGTGGTGAAGTTCATGTCGCGGCGAGTGATTGGATGCACGAAGCGAAGCGTCTGTGCATGGAGGGCAAGGCGGTGAATCGGGCTGCTCTGTGCGCCATATTTGCGGTCGCCCACAATGGGGTGTCCGAGGTCTTTCATGTGCACGCGAATCTGGTTCTTACGACCGGTGTCAAGCTCCAGCTCCATGAGCGAATAGCCTCCACCGGCGGCAAGGCGTCGCCATCGGGTCACGGCAAGCTGCCCCTTCGAGGCATCTTGGGTGGAATAGACCTCAAACTGCGATGTCTCGGCAAGATAGCTGCGCACCACACCCTGTTCCTGCTCCACCATACCTTCAACCACAGCCACATACTTGCGGCTGAGCACCATGTTGTTCCAGTTGTGCTGCATGGCGTCCTTGGCTTCCTGGCTCTTTGCGAGCATCATCAAGCCCGAAGTGTCGCGGTCGAGACGGTG
>CALZFJ010000054.1 GCA_945645715.1 uncultured Prevotellaceae bacterium
CAAATTGAGAGCAGAAAAGCCAAGCTTGCTTGGGCTGTTATGCCGAAATGCAGCCTATCTTATGCAAAGATACACATTATTTACACACTGAAAAAGCTTTATTGCGAAAAATTAAATTTTGACTTGGCAACGGATAAGGGTTAATGAGGACCTTATTCGGTGGGTTTCAGCTGCTTGAGTAGTGCATCAGAGAGAAGCGCGCCACGGAGTTCGTAGCCGCTTTTGAGGCAGTGCACATGGTCGCGCGGGTTCATCAGCCCATCGGCAATCCATTTTGCCGATGCACCTTCGCCACCGGCAATCACATAGAGGTCCCACACGGGCAACTTATGGTCGCGGCCGTAGCGGAGAATCACATTGCGCACCTCAGCCACGCGGCGGTTGGTTACGAAAGCAGTAGTCTTCCGGTATCTACCCCGACGACGCCTGCGTGTGGCTCGAGTAACCTTCTTGTGGCACTCCATAGGCGTGGTGAGAAGGAATTTAGCAGAGGGGTGTACCTTGCGCAACTGTTGCACAAGAGTATCGATGCTGCAATATATCTGTTCGTCGGAGTCGGAGCCAAAAGCCTCATTGGTACCCATGGAGAGAATGATGAGAGAGGGCGAAAATACTCGGGTGATTTCGGCAAAGTCGGGTATCTTCAGGTAGCTGCTGAAGCATGCCCCATTGTTCCCGATTGCGTTAAATTCCACGCCGGGCGAATTGCGCTGAAGATAGGCACCGCTGAAGGGCGAGTCGAAAGAAGTGCGCAGAGAGAGTGAATCGACGGTGCAGTCAAGGCGATAGCGCGTAGCCGAAGGGGTTACCGGCTCGCCCACGAGCAGAGAGTCGTTGATAATTGCAGTGGCATATCCGGGACCGGGCTGATGCAGCAGAGTTACCGACGAGAAGCCACCGCACTCGGCATCGGTGGCAATCTTCAGCCGGTGCTCGGGAGAGGCAAAAGTGACAGCGACACCCGTAACACCCATTCCCGCTTTCCACTCCTTGGCGAGCAGACGCGATGTGCAGAGTGCGGCAGTGTCGGCACTCAATCGGTAGTCCTCGGGCTGGTTGGTTCCGGCAAGGCGCAGGGCGGCTATGCAGCCGCGTCCGGCATTACCGAATTCACTTTGGAGCCTTTGCCGCACCACCGAAGCGCTCCAGTCGGCTTGAATGTGAGAGTCACCGATTTGAAGAATACTGATAGAAGCTTTGTCGTCGTGCAAAGATGCGAGAGAGCTGCGGAGTGTGCTCCAGTTGTCGCCATTCATTGCTATTACGTTGGCATCGGCGTTGATGTAGTCGAGAGTCTGGGCGAGTGAGATAGCCGATGTGAGCAAATATATTGCAGTGACAATGGTGTATCGAGAAAAAGTCATGATTTTTATTGAATAATAAATAATGGTTTCAGTGCTTCAAAAGAAAACGGTCAGTGCGCTTCATAGAAAAGTAACCTTAACCCATTAGCGAGTGCAAAAGTAAGGAAAATCCACGACATGAGGCAAAATGTGCCTCAAAAAGTTGCAAAAATGGTCAATTTTGCTGTGTTAAGATTTTTTTGCATAATTGCGGGAGTTCTCTAATGGAATTATTTGTAATTTAGCTAAATATATCGAAGACTAACATATCGGCCATGAACTTGATATTAGCGTTTCTCACTACCTCGGAGTGGTTTTACACCATCGTCATAGTTGCCTATCTGGTGACTGTGCTGAGCATTATTGCCGTGGTGATTTCGGAGAACCGCAACCCGGTGAAGTCGCTTGCGTGGGTCACTGCTATGCTGTTTCTTCCGGTGGTGGGCATGGTGCTATATGCATTTTTCGGACGAAATCTGAAAAACAAGCATCTGATATCGCGCAAGAAGAAGCTGCGCTTGCGCACCCGTGAGCCGTTCAGGCTGATAGAGGAGAGCCGGCTGCAACTGAGCGATGCAAACCGCCAGCAGGTACGCCTTGCCCGCTCGCTCACAGGTGCCACTTATTATCCCGGAAACAAGATTGATATTCTCACCGATGGCCGCGAGAAATTTGACACTCTCAAGCGCGATATAGCCAATGCCCGCAGCTATGTGCATGTGCAATACTATATCTTTGAGGACGACAATTTAGGACATGAAATCAAGGATCTGCTTGTGGCTAAGGCGCGTGAAGGAGTGAAGGTGCGTGTGATTTACGACCATGTAGGCTCATTCCCCATGAAGAAGGCTTTCATTCGCGAAATGAAGCAGAATGGGGTAGAGGTGCAGCCGTTCCTGCGTGTGACCTTCCCACAGCTCGCCACACGCATCAACTGGCGAAATCACCGCAAAATCACCGTGATAGATGGTGAGATAGGCTACATTGGCGGTATGAACATAGCCGACCGCTACATCGATGGCGGAAAATTCCCTTGCTGGCGCGATACCCATCTGCGCATCGTGGGACCGGCGGTGAGTGCGATGCAATATTCCTTTGCCATCGACTGGAATTTCACCACCGAGCAACTTCTTGAGGAACACACCCGCCAATATGAGGTGGGCGATAACGACGATGCCGGCATTCAGCTTGTGACGAGCGGACCAAACCGCCCGTGGAGCAATATTTCGCTACTCTTCTTGAAGGCAATATCGAATGCAAGGCACCGCATCTATATCCAGACACCCTATTTCCTGCCTACCGAGAGCCTGCTGAAGGCATTGCAGTCGGCAGCATTGGCAAAGGTAGATGTGCGTGTGATGATTCCACGCCGATGCGACTCGGTGATGCTGCGCCGAGCTTCCTATTCCTATGTGGGTGAGTGTCTGCGAGCCGGAATCAAGATGTATCTCTACGACAAGGGAATGCTTCATGCCAAGACGGTGATAGTAGATGATGAATTCAGCTCAACAGGCTCCACCAACTTTGATTTCCGCAGTTTTGAGCATAATTTTGAGTGCAACGCCTTCGTCTATAGCCGCGAAGTGAACAGCCGCATGGCAGAAATCTTCATGCGCGACCTCGACGACTGTACGCGCATCAATCCCACGGCATGGCGGCATCGCCCGGCGATTGAGCGCTACAAGGAGTCGCTCGTGCGCCTCCTCAGCCCGATACTGTAATCACCGCGTTTCCCTTGAATTTCTTGTTTTTTGGGGGTTGACAAGGTGTTAATTACTGACCGTTGAGGTGGTAGCGCGATAGGAGAGTGGTGAATTGCGGCTGCTGCTTTAGGGTGCGAAGCCATGAGTTCACGCTGTCGCAAAGTTCCTGATTGTCC
The DNA here is from genome assembly GCA_945645715.1 of uncultured Prevotellaceae bacterium. GTDB lineage: Bacteria > Bacteroidota > Bacteroidia > Bacteroidales > Muribaculaceae > CALZFJ01. Next base: position 3,223 of record CALZFJ010000054.1, read on the forward strand.
TTCTTGATGATTAGCGACTGGAATTGGGAGAAACTGATTCCGGTGGAAATGTCGATGCCAGGATAGCGCGATGCCATCTCGCGGGCTATGCTCTCGTTGATTACGGCAAAGTTGATTTCTCCGGCTGCCACGCGCATGAACAGTTGCTCCGGACCGTAGTCGGCATCTTCAGCCACATAGATGCTGTCGCCGATTTCGCGTGCAAGACTCTCGATGCGGTCGCGCATGGGTGAACCCTTGATAACATAGAGCGTTTTCCCGGCGAGGTCGAGCTGCGACTTTACGGCAGTAGCACCGAGCGAGTCGCTACGCTGCACCAGCACCTGGCGGTCGAGGTAAAGCTCATCGGTAAAGAGAAATTGGTCGCGGCTCTCCTTGGTCACCGGGAACTGAGCCACAAGCATATCGTATAGGCCGTCGTTAAGTCCGGCAAGGGCGTCTTCGAGCTGCACGAGAGGGTAGAATTTCACGCCACGGTGAGCAATGCCCGACATCATTCGCACGGCATCGTAGCAGAAGCCGCCAAGGGTGTCGCAGTAGGTGTAGCAGGCGAGAGGAGAGTACTCGATAGCTACACGCAGAGTGTCGCCGCCCACTTCGTTGGCATTAGGCTGCGAGCCTTGGTTGCTGCACTTGTGGAGCACTGCCATTAGCGAAATAATCACCACGAGCAACACTATGTATATCACGGGATTGCCCTTCTTGGGCATAAGCTTGTTGTCCATGTGAAAGATACTTTTTGTGGGTAAATCAGTATGATTTTTTGTAGTAACTCAATCAGAGGGAATCAGTTCTGGAAATCGACCGAAAGACCAAGTTGGAAGCGGCGTGCATTGAGCGGATAGTGAGGCATGGAGAAAGTGCGCTTGGTGCCAAACATTCCGTCGCTCACATTCGACATCATGAGGAAGAAGCGAGTCTTCTTTAGCTTGAAATCGGCATACACATTGGCAAACGGGAAGTTGCCACACTTCATCTCGCGCTGGTTGCGGAAAGTCATTGTGGCGGGGTTGTAGGAGGGCGCATAGTAGTTGGTGTAGTAGTTGCAATCCACACCCAGATTTACCTTCAGCACACGCGCAATGGCAAACTTGAGGAACATATTTGAGTAGATAGCCAGCTTTGGCAGCGGCAAAATGCTCTCGTTGCCCGAGGTCTGATAGGTGATAGCGTTGTGCCAGTTGAACGGACCTGCCGAGAACTTGTGCGACAGCGTGGCACTGAACACCTGCACATTGTCGCCTGCCTGAACGGGGTTACCGTCTTCACCGAAATATACGAGATTCTGAATGTTCTCCACACCGACGTTTACCCTTGCATCAACGAAAGGAACATCGACGATGCCTCCGAGCCTGACGCGTCGGGTCTTGCCGAAGTCGTTCTGCCAGATGTGGTGGTTGGAGACGTAGTTGCGCAGAAGATAGGGGACTTCCTCATTCTTGAAATATCCATATCCGGTGATACGCAGTGAGTCGTTGTGGAGGCGAATTTTTGTGGAAACATCGCCACTAATGTCGATGTCGCCGGCAACAGAGCCGAGCACGCCAAATTGAGCCGTGGCATTATAGGTGAGAATTGAGCCGCGCTGCTTTGTGAGCTGTCCGCCCACCCACGCTACATTGTCGGTGTAGTTTTGCGGAATTGAGTATTCGGGAAGCGGTGTGAGCTTACCCGATGTTACCGATTGGGCATCGAGAGTGTCGGCAGCCTGGGTGTATTTGCGGATTTCGTAGGTGGCAAAAGCTGCGAGACCGAATTTGGCATATTCGTGGAAGCCTTCGAGCATCTGAATGCCCACGGTGTTGGATAATTTCCAGAATTTCGTCTTGTCGTCGGTGCCGTTTACCGACAGGTAGCTGTTGCTGAAGAAAGTGGTGTCCTCGCGAGCCGAGGTGTTGAGAAACATGTGCTTGTTGGTCTTATAGCGCATAGTCCAGATAAAGCTTGTCACCGGAATGTAGGTCTTGCTGATGATAGAGTCGGTGCTGTCGCGCTCGGTGTGGTAGTATCCCACTTTGTAGCGGTGGTTCATATAGAACTCGTGCCCCCATATCTGCGAGTGTGCAGCCGAGAGGTTCACGGGAATAGTCTTGTAATCCACCTTTGTTGAGCCTCCTTGCACTTCGGCAGGGTCGGTGATGTAGCGGTCGTCGGTGATACCGCCGTTTTCCTTGTTGAGGAAGTTGTAGTTGTTGAAATAAGCTTGAAGCTCATAGCGGTCGCCGATGTAGGAGCCGAATAGGCGCCAGGTGAAGTCTTTTGTAGATTGGTTGGTGTAGAAGCCCTTGGAGTATAGATAGTCGAGGGCTGCACCCACCTGAATGGCTTTGTTCACGTTGCCCGAGAACTCGGCACGCAGACGGTCTTGCACATTCTCCTTGTTGCCACCGGTGTTGTAGCTGAAAAGCGTCATCGGAATGCGGGTGTTGTAGTATCGCTGGGTGTGGATAGATGGCAACCACGCCTCGAGAGCGTCTTCAAAAAAGAAGTCGCTTGCCGAGGAGCGGTCGAAGAAAATCTGGTTCTGACCCTCGGCACCGAGGTTTCCGGTGGTTGCATAGGCGCTGCTCACCGCCGAGGGCACAGCCTGGAGGTGATAATTGTAGTGGAGGGTGTCGATTGTCGATGGGTATCTCAGCCCGAGAGGGTCGGTGATAGTCCATGCGTAGGAAGGCTCGATTTTCGGCCCGCGCTTGGCAAGAGCCGGCATTGCCAGTGCAACGGCTGCCAGAAATGTGATATATATCAGTCGTCTATCCATTGTATCGTTGAAGAAAAATATCTGCAAAAATACACATAAAAACCGAAACGCCGAAAATAATTCTCCATTTTCACACTCTATGCCGATTGTGACAGTGGGTGATGCGGTGGTAATGAGCCTGTTAGGGCACGAGGACCTTGGCGGTGCGGGTGCCGGCTTTCACTATGTAGAAACCGGGTGCTACGGCAACCGTGCACGTGCCGTCGATGTGCTCGGGTGCAGATATTGAGGAACCGCTCAGTGTGTAGATGGAGGCAGTGAAGCCTTGTGGGACTGTGATGGTGATTGCTCCCGGTGCGGCTGTGACGGCAATATCGTTCTTGACCGGCTCAACGCCTGAAGGGTCGCTGATGCGCAGCACCCAGTTGTCGCCCACTTGGCGCAAGGTGACATCGACGTTTTCCACCACTTCTTCATTCATGGTGATATTGGAGCCGCCAACGGTGGTGGAAACCACATAGTCTTCGTTGAGAACAAGTGGATTGCCGTTGCTGCACATCTCGAAGCAGCCCGACCACGAGCGGCGGTCGATAATCTTAAAGCCGCGATTGTCATTGAGCTGGCTGATGCGGTCGAAGTGACGGAAGTAGGATTGAGACTCAGAGTTGTAGAAAAGTTGCGGAGCATCGGCGGGTTGCCAGCTTCCGAGCACGCTCGAAGCTCCCACCATGTAGAGCGATCCGAGCGGCGACGGGTCTTCGCCCTCGTTCCACTGGCTATTGAGCCAATCCGCTTTTGCGAGGAGCTTGTTGATGTAGCGGTCGCGGGCATTCGCTATGTCGGCATTGCCATACTCGGGCCAACGCTCAGCATCGCTCACGGCGGCAGAGGCAATTTTTGAGGTGAAATCGTAGATATATTGCTCTATTGAAGCAAGTTGAGGCATGAAATCCACCCACTTGGCTTTCACGGCATCTTGGAAAGCCGGGAACTTGGCAATCTCGCCAATCCAATGCTGGTGGAAATTAGAGCCTTCGTAGATGAATTTGTCGCAGCTGCGCCAGAACGAGTTGCCGAAGTCCCACACCGGACCGAAAATCATCTTTGTGTCGGCACCGCGCTCCTTGTGCCAGTAGCAGCTGCCGTGAAACGACTCTCCATTGTCGGTAACCTCTTGTGTGATATAGAATTTCACGAGTTCGTCAATGTCGATATAGTTTTGCCATTCGGTCGATGATTTGTCTTCGGTGTAGATGGCTGCATCGGCTTGGGTGACGAGGTTGAGCAGATAATCGCGCTGCTGAGAGGATAGCACTTCGGGCGACTTGTGTGTGAAGCGCATATATTCGCCATAGCCCCTGTTCTCCTTAATTCCGATTTGAGCAGGGTCGTCGTAGTTGTCGATTTCCACGAGCCAGCCGCCGGTGATGGCATCGGCATCGGTCTCCTCATCGGCTTGTTCGGTGATGTTCACGCGGTCTTTATCCACGCGGATAAGTTCGGTGAGGAAATATAGCCCAATGTAGTCGCCATTTAGCACCACCTCCACGGGTCGCTGAGAGGGAGTCCAGGCAAGGCCGATTTGTCGGCTCACCTCAAAGCCCACAGCATTGCGCAGGAAGCCAAGGTTGTCGTCGGCATTGGCGAGCAGACCGAAGTGCTTGCTCTTCTTCATTCCGAGCAGAGGCTGCTTAGAGTCGAGTTTCAGTCGATAGGGCTTTTTCTTGAAGCCGGTCCAGGTGTAGTTGCCGCGCCCCTTGATTTGCATTGGCAGCGGAGCCTCGGCAGAGCCTATTGAAGTGTAGCCTTCGAGCCCAAGGGCATCGAGATGGTATGTGGCGGTGAGGTAGTCTTCCTTCGATGTGATAGGAGTGCCGTTTTCGGTGTTGATGTAGAACACGGGCAAAGTTCCTGAAGGAGACACAGCCAGAATAGAAACCGCTGAAAGGGTTGCAACAATAAAAAGAATGAATCGTTTCATAATAGGTTCGGGTATTAAAAAGTTGATGTTTCTGCAAAGTTAATGAAAATCTTGTTCACAACGAAATCCGGGTCACCAAAAATCTGTATGTAAGTTGATTTTTGCATAATTTTGCATAAAACGTGCGAAAACCGATAGGAAATGAGGTAGCAGAATTAAAAATAAGGGCGGGGAACGGCAAGATGTGTATGCCGATATGGTGAAAATGGTGAAATCGTGGAATTTCGGTGCAATTTTTTTTGGAAAAAATGAGGAATTGTGGGGAAAGTGTTGTAATTTTGCGCTTGTAAAAACATATATGTAGGAAAAAACTTGTATTTGGTAATTTTTCAGGTATATGGAGCCGCTATGATGGCTCGATGAAATAGATATAGAGCCGTAGCTCGGCTAAGATGATGATAGAGAAATAAATATTTTAGGATTAAATATATTTTTTAGGATTATGAATTTATGCCCATTAACCGCAGTATCGCCAATCGACGGTCGCTATAGGAGCAAGGCTGAGGCTCTCGATGGCTATTACTCGGAGTTTGCCCTAATCCGCTACCGCGTGAAGGTGGAAGTGGAATATTTCATTGCGCTTTGCGAGATTCCTTTGCCACAGCTTGCCGATGTGGATAAGGCGGTGTTTGTATCGCTGCGCGGCATCTATGAGAACTTCAGCATCGCCGATGCTGAGCGCATCAAGGAGATAGAGAGTGTAACTAATCACGATGTGAAGGCTGTGGAATACTTCCTGAAGGAGAACTTCGACCGCTTGCAGCTTGGAAAGTGGAAGGAGTTTATCCACTTCGGGCTAACATCGCAGGACATCAACAACACCTCGGTGCCAATGGCAGTGAAGGACTCGATACACGAGGTGTATCTGCCACTGCTCAAGGAGGTGATTGACCTCTTGAACCGCTATGCCAACGAGTGGCAGGAGATTCCGATGCTTGCCAAGACGCACGGGCAGCCGGCATCGCCCACACGCCTGGGAAAGGAGATTCGCGTGTTTGCCTATCGCCTTACCGAGCAGGTGAAGCAGCTTGAGCAGGTGCCTGTGAGCGGCAAGTTTGGCGGTGCAACCGGCAACTTCAATGCACACCTCATTGCTTTCCCGCACATCGACTGGCGCAGTTTTGGCAATGCCTTCTTGAAGGACCGACTGGGAATAGAGCGTGAGCAGTGGACCACCCAGATTTCAAACTACGACAATCTTGGCGCACTCTTTGATGCACTGAAGCGCATCAATAC
>CALZFJ010000055.1 GCA_945645715.1 uncultured Prevotellaceae bacterium
TGATTTTCATCATCGACCGCATCATGCCGCTCTCAGAGATAGGCATTGCGCTCACCGAGAATGGCGCCATGAGTCCCGCCTCCAGCGTCAGCGGCATCATGATCTCCCACCCCTCCAGCCGCTATTTCATAGTTTGATAGTTCTGCCTTCGGTTAGTGGAAAAGATTTGTGGGAAAAGCATCAGCAAATGATGCGTAAGCTGCTATTTTTCTTGCGATTTAGTGATGCGACTATGAGACTAATGGGTCTTATAGGACTAATGGGACTAATAGGACTTATTAGTCTTATGGTGGTCAGTAGGCGTTGCGGCTGAGGAGCTGACGCTTGTAGAGGGCGGCTTCGTTGCCGGGGCGGGCGGTGGTGCGAGTGCGTTCGAGCAGCACAATCAGGGCTATTACGCGCGTCATCACTATGTCGTCGTGACGGCCGGCAATTGCTCCGAAGCTGCCTCCATTCTTCATCTCAAACCACGACATCTCATCGATTGCTCTGCTGTCGTGCTCCACATAGAGGTGGTCGCGCATGTAGCGCATCAGTTCATACACACCCATAGTCTTGGTGTTCACATTGGTGCTTAATCCCCAGCGCGTCTCGCTGCGACGATAGAGGTTGGGATAGACTTTGCTGATTTGGGTGAGGATATATTCCTTCACCGAACGTCCGTCGGGAGCCTCGATGCTTCGCCCCATGTTGGTTTCGAGCGTGTTGCTCTCAATCACAAGCAAAGCACGCCCATACCACTGAGCAATCTGGGCCGATTTCCACGCCATAAGGTCGTGGTCGAGGTGCCCTCGCCACTGAGCCACTACTTCGGGCCTGCCGCAGGGCGATTCCAGATCGATGACGGCAATCACCGAGAAATCAGCCTTGTCGCTTGTGCCACCCACATCTACCGACACCAAATAGCGACCCTTGTGGCAGTTTACCTCGTCGGGCATCTGCCACACACTGAGCAATCCGTTTGCCGACGGCACGAAGTGGAGCCCTTGCAGGCACGTTTCGCCAATCATGGCTTCTCCCTGTATGTCTCCGGTGGCAAGGGGCGGGCGGCAGTCGTGGCGCAGAGTGTCGAGTACGGCCGAGTCGAACACCATGCGACCGCTGAGCGAGAACGCCTCGATGTCGTTGCTCGGATATTCAGCCTTCATTAGGGCGTGCGACGAATATTCTTTGCGCTTCGAGTGATACCATGCAAGCATTTCGAGCGTCACGCCGCATGAGTGCCACAGGCGGCGCTCGTAGTCGTCGAGCTGTCGCCACAGAGCCATAGGGTCGGTTACGGGGAGTCGGTAGATTTCAATCTCATACCACGGCACAAACACCGCCTCCTTGTCGCTCAGCCCGGCTTTTGAGCGTAGCCACTCGGTGTGGAAGTAGTTACCCACACCATTGGCGGTGCTTTCGAGCACAATCACGCTGTCGGGAACCATGGCGATAGAGCCGCACACGGCACGAATGAGGCTGTCGGGCGACTTCGACGGCGTATTGCGCCAGAAAGCCACCTCGGTGAGGTGCGCCATCACGATGTCGTAGCCGCGAATGGCTTCCTGGCTCTCGGCAGAACCCATAGCCACCAGACATTCACGCCCCACTATTTCGCTCACGTTGCGGCTGCGCTCGAAGGAGCGGAAGCGCAGTTCGCGCCCGTCGTCGGTCATCGAGGCGGGGTAGTTGGTGAGCAGTCGGGTGTACATGCCCTTTATAGAAGATGCGGTGTCCTTCAGGTGGCCGCAGATAAGGCTGTTCCATCGCTTGTGATGCACTATTTGCAGCCATGCCATGTAGATTTGCACCAGTGTGCTTCCGCCCCATTGCCTGGCTTTCAGCATGATGAGGCGAATGGGTCGGTGTGCCGTGCGCATTGCTTCGAGGCGGGCGAGCACGCGGCGTTGTGGACGATTGAGGGTGAAAGCTATGTTGCGCGAGGTGGTCTTGTCCTTTATCGTCACGCACTCGCTGCACCAGAACTCGAAGTCGTGCCGCGAGCGGCAACGTGCATGGTCGGTCCACGACATTCGTGGCGAGAAATCGGCATCGGCGAGCATAGCCACAGGCACCCACACCTCAGTGCACGCCTTTGCCACACAGCCGTGTACCTCACCCGGAGCCATTACCATTCGCGACTTGGGCGACATGAGCAGCGCGGTGCGCTCGCCGAGGCAGCCAAGTCCGGTGATAGGGTCGTAGGGAGAGACAAGTGCCTCATTGCGCCGACGGTTTTCAGCCATCAGCTCCTCAGCCGAGGCAAAATCGTCGCCGTTGTCGGCAACCGACGTAGGATAATGGTGCGATGCGGCACTAATCTCCGTGCCGATATTGATATTTTCAGTGTTTTCCATAGCAAATTCTTTTTTCCCGACAAAATTACCGCAGCATTGCACCGTAGTTCTCCACCAAAACACCTAAAACCGGGCAGAAACAGCGCACCGAAGGCACTCACAGTGGGGTATGGAAACAAAAAAGCACCGCGAAATCACTTCGTGGCGCCTTCGGAAAAAATAGTATGAATAAATGTGGTATTATGTTGTTATTAGTTGATACAATATCAAACTTATATATACGGAGATTGCGTTCGCTCTGAATCAAAGCTTCAATAAGCCTAATGAGCGACGCAAAAAACAATTATATGCAAGAATTCAATATACGATTAAGATATACCCGTAAGGTTCATAATTATGTATTATATTGACATAAGTATTGACCAACTGTTTCTAACCTGAAAAAGTAAGACCACATACAATCATTCCGTGGTACAAAGTTATAGTATTTCAATGAAAAAACAATATCTTTAGTGAAGATATTTTGCTATTTTTGCGAAAATTTGCTATTTTTGCAGTCGAAACGGCTTCTTGAAGTGCGCATTTTATACTTTTTTAGCATTGACGGTGTGCCGCTTCAGATTTTGGATTAGCAAACGACCAATTTACCATAGTACATAACCCTTCATAAACACTAACATTTTAAGAATGAAGAAGATGATTCTATCGGTAGCCCTTGCATTGGGCTTCCTTTGTGCAGCGCCCCTTGCTTCGGCGCTCCCGGCAAACAGTGGAAAAGTACCCGCCCATCTGCCCAAACGCCCCATTCCGGGCAATCGCATCGCCACTTATCTCGATGACAGCAAGCCCATTGAGGTGCGCGTAGAGGATGCCCTCAAGCGCATGACCCTTGAGGAGAAAGTGGCTGTGTGCCATGCTCAATCTAAATTTTGCTCTCCCGGTGTGCAGCGCCTTGGTATTCCCGAGGTGTGGATGACCGACGGACCTCACGGCATTCGCCCCGAGGTTAAGTGGGACGAGTGGGACCAAGCCGGCTGGACCAACGATTCCTGCGTGGCTTTCCCGGCTCTCACCTGCCTTGCGGCTTCGTGGAACCGCGACCTGTCGCTGCTCTATGGTATCTCGATTGGTGAAGAGGCTCGTTACCGCAAAAAGACTGTGATTCTTGGCCCCGGTGTGAACATTTACCGCACTCCGCTCAACGGCCGCAACTTTGAGTATATGGGCGAAGACCCTTATCTGGCAGCACAGATGGTGGTGCCCTATATCAAGGGTGTGCAGAGCAATGGCGTAGCTGCCTGCGTGAAGCACTATGCCCTCAACAACCAGGAGGTGAACCGCCACACCACAAATGTGATTGTCGATGACCGCACTCTCTATGAAATCTATCTGCCGGCTTTCAAGGCTGCCGTGCAGGAGGGTGAGGCTTGGACTATCATGGCATCTTACAACCTGTATAAAAACCAGCACGTGTGCACCAACCAATATCTTCTCATCGACATCTTGAAGAAGGAATGGCGATTCGACGGTGCTGTGGTTTCTGATTGGGGTGGCGTGCACGAAACCGAGCAGGCTATCACCAACGGTATGGATATGGAGTTTGGAAGCTGGACCGACGGCCTTGCCAATGGCGTGAGCAATGCCTACGACAACTACTACCTCGCTAATCCCTATCTCAATGCACTGCGCAGCGGCAAGGCAAGCGTTGAGGTGCTCAACGACAAGGTGCGCCGAGTGCTCCGCCTTATCTTCCGCACCGAGATGAACCGCAACCGTCCGTGGGGCTCACTATGCAGCGACATTCACTATCGTGCTGCCCGTGCCATCGGTGCCGATGGAATCGTGCTGCTCCAGAACAAGAACAACACTCTGCCTATCAATGCCGATGCCACAAAGAAGATTCTCGTGGTGGGAGAGAACGCAATAAAGATGATGACCGTGGGTGGCGGCAGCTCGTCACTCAAGGTGCAGCGCGAAATATCCCCGCTCGACGGAATCAAGGAGGCTGTTGCCGGAAAGGCTGAGGTGAAATATGTGCGCGGTTACGTTGGTGACCCCACCGGCGAGTACAACGGTGTGGTTACAGGACAGAATCTGAAGGACGACCGTGCTCCCGAGGTGCTTATTGCCGAGGCTGTGGAGGCTGCCAAGGATGCCGACTATGTGATTTTTGTGGGTGGTCTCAACAAATCGGCTCATCAGGATTGCGAGGACTCCGACCGTGCCGGTCTCGAGCTGCCCTACGACCAGGACCGCTTGATTGAGGCTCTTGCAGCCGTCAACAAGAACGTAGTGGTGGTGAATGTGTCGGGTAACGCTGTGGCTATGCCTTGGGTGAAGAAGGTGCCGGCAATCGTCCAGGCTTGGTTTATTGGCTCGGAGGCAGGACACTCAATCGCCGATGTGCTATTCGGCAAGGTGAATCCTTCGGGTAAGCTGCCTATGACCTTCCCCGTGAAGCTCAGCGACTCTCCTGCCCATGCCACAGGCGACGCTAATGCTTATCCCGGCGTGGAGCGCACCGACGGCAGCAAGATTCTCGATGAGAAATACACCGAGGGTATCTATGTGGGTTATCGCTGGTATGATACCAAGAAGATTCGTCCGCTCTTTGCCTTTGGTCATGGATTGAGCTACACCACTTTCAAATATGGCAAGGTGACTGCCGACAGTAAGACGATGACTGCCGATGGCACTCTCACGCTCAGCGTGGATGTAACCAACACAGGCAACCGCGCCGGAGCCGAGGTGGTTCAGCTCTATGTGAGCGACAAGAAGTGCAGCGTTGACCGTCCTGCCAAGGAACTGAAGGGTTTTGAGAAGATTGCCCTTGAGCCGGGTGAGACCAAGACTGTGACTTTCACCATCAATAAAGATGCTCTCAGCTTCTTCGATGCCGATGCCCACAAGTGGGTGGCTGAGCCGGGTGTGTTCACTGCACATATTGCTGCTGCTGCCGACGACATTCGCACCTCAGTGGACTTTGAATTGAAGTAGAAAAGGCTTCTTGAAGCTTGTATCTTTGTGTGTTGCCTGAAGATTCAGGATAGCTTCTTGAAGTTTATGTGTGAATATTTTTGCTAAAAGTAGTTAAGAATATAACATTATTGTAATAAACGCGAAATTTCATGGGAATGTGCTTGGGTACATTCCCATGTTGTTTGGTAACAAAAAATTGCCGTTTAGTATCCGATTCCGTTATTTTGTGTGAAAAAGGCAGGGTTGTTCTGCGGGTTAAGAAAAGTTAATCGGGGGGGGGTAATTTTTGCTTACCTTCTTTTTATTTAATATATTTGCAGCGAAATATATAACCGAAAGATAGTGAATCACACTCTTAGCATAAAGAAAGGCATCGGTCAGTGCCTGAAAAAACAGGAAAATGAGAAGATCGTTGATAGATTTTCCCATTTCAGTGATTCTATATCATAAAGAACCGATTTAGAGAGTTTAGTTGCTATTGTATTGACGGGTTTTTTTGTATGAATACTTTGTGGTAGTGCTAACGGGGTATATGCAACCGATGCATATATCCCGTTTTGTTTCAGCGCTTAGTCGAGCCTTGCCACGGCGAGTGTCGCCAATGATATTTTTATACCCTGCACTTCGGCGTTGAGCATTTCGGCGCATGAGAGCAGGGTCGCTCCTGTGGTCACCACATCATCTACGAGCAGCACATGCTTCCCTTGTAGCGACTCGGGGTCCTTCAGTGAAAATATGCCGCGCACGTTGAGATAGCGGGCATAATTGCCTTTGCGCGTCTGTGTGGCGTGGGGCATGGCGGCTGTTACCACATTCATCACAGGGATTCTTGTAGCTTGCGATATTCCTCGGGCGATATATTCGCTTTGGTTGTAGCCGCGTTGTGCGAGTTTGCTGCTGTGCAGTGGAATGGGAATGATGGCATCGATGTCTGCGAAAAATCCGTCGGGAGCTATCTCAATGGCAAACTGCTTGGCGAGACGAGTGCCCATTCCGGGCTTGTTGCGATATTTGATTGATTGCAGAATTTGCGAGTAGCGGTTGGCACGCTCATACCAGAAGTAGCCTGTGGCACGCTCTATGGGTGTTTTCCCGGCGAAAAGTTGTTCCATCACGTTGAAGCGGTGACGGTGCAGCTGTGTGCGAGGCAGGTGTGTAAGGCACTTGGTGCACACATCCCGCTCATGGGCAGCGAGAGGCTTGCCGCACACAGGACAGTAGCGCGGAATGAGCAGGTCGGCGATATTTTGCAGTAGTGCTATCATTTTTTAGAGGTAAGAGGTGAGAGGTAAGAGGTGAGAGGTGAGAGGTAAAAGGCGCGGGTGGCGGTATGGGGCGGTATGGTGGCGGTATGGGGCGGTATGGTCACGTGTTGGGTAGCGGTATTGTGGCGACTGGGTGGCAGTAGGGTCGCGACTGTGTGGCAGTAGGATCGCGCCTTGGTGCGACCGAATCACCCTGAATCACCCTGAATCACCCCGAAGCAACTTGCAGGGCGATTTTCTGTCACCAAGAGTCATCATCGCTGCTGTCGCTGAGTAGTGTACTTATTGCCCTGGAGATCATGGAACTTTCGTAGCCACGTGAGGCAGCGAAGCGGTAAAGTGCTGCACGCTGCTGCATAGGCTGGCGCCCCTTCACCGAGTGCATTTTTGTGCGCAGTGCAGCGAGCAGTGCCTCGCCGTATTCCTCTTCACCGATTTCTTCGAGGGCTTCTGCAATGTGCGTTTCAGCAATGTGCTTCTGGCGCAGAGCGTAGGCTATCTTGATTTTTCCCCAACTGCCAAAGCGGAACTTGTCGCGCACAAAGGCGTGGGCATATCGCTCCTCATTGAGGTAGTTTTCGCGCACAAGGCGGTCGATAATGCTTTCGGCATCTTCTGGTCTGACGCCCCATGTGGCGAGCTTGGTGCGAATGTCAGCCTCGCTTTGTTCGCATCGCGAGCATAGAGCTGCCGCACGGTAAAGAGCCTTCTCGGGCGATAGTGGGGATTTCTCGGGTTTTTCCATATAAATAGTCGTTTATTCGCGGCATTTCATCGCCGTGGCAAAGCGCAGGCGGTCGGTGTAGTCGCGATGCAGTTCCACTTGTTGCAGCCCGGAATCGGTGAGCAAGCGGACGGTGTCGTCGGCAAATCGGGGATTTATTTCAAAATAGAGCCGTCCTCCCGGTTTCAGAGCAGTTAGTGCATATTGCGTGATAGCGCGATAGAAACACAGCGGGTCGTCGTCGGGAACGAAAAGAGCAGTGTGAGGCTCATAGTCGAGCACATTGCTCTCCATTGCATTGCGCTCTGAGTCGGCTATATAAGGCGGGTTGCTCACTATGATGTCGTATTGCTCCTTATGAGGCACAGCAGTGAGAATATCAGCTACTGCGAAGCGCACTTTAGCCTTCAGTTCACGCGCATTTCGCTCAGCCACAGCGATGGCATCGGGTGAGATGTCGATAGCTGAAACCGATGCAAATCGCAGCGAGCGTGCAAGTGCGATGGCAATGCAGCCGCTTCCGGTACCAACGTCGAGCACCGAGAGGTCGCTTGCCGTGTGGCGCTTCACAATCAGGTCGATAAGCTGCTCCGTCTCAGGGCGCGGAATGAGTGTTGCAGGCGTAACGTGGAAGTGTATGCCATAGAAATAGGCATCGTCGAGGATATACTGTATAGGCTCTTTGCGGCGCAACCGCTCCACCACATCGTCGATTTTCGCTGAGATGAAGCCGGGCACCTCGCTGTCGGCGCGAAGCACCATATCCACGGTAGAGTAGCCCATTAGTTGCTCAAAGATGATTCGCACCATGGCATCGATTTCCTGCTTAGGATAAACGTCAGCCAGTCCGTTGCGTATCTTCGAGATATTAGCCTTCATCACACAAAAAGTTTTTATTGTTAGCCGTCGGAAACGTGATTTGCGACACATCGTTGCTACGGTCGCACCAATGCGCGATCTTATTTCTCGAAGGTGAATTTTCGCGAGATAAGGCGATAGTTGTCGGCAAAAATCTCCACTGTGTATTGTCCGGGATTGAGCACCGAGTTCACATTCCAGTAGATTGAAATTCCGGCAATCTCTTGACCATCGTACTCAATCGTCTTGCGCTCAGTGTAAGCCACTTTGCCGCCCTCGAAGTCGAAGGTGCCATTCCCGCCAAGCAGCGTGCCTTCGGGGTTGGTGATTCGCACAAACAGCGTTTTTTCGCCCACGGGAGTGGAATTGTTCTGGGGAATTGTGAAGCTTACGCGCAGCTGCTTTGCTTTGCCCACGCGCTTCTCCTGCTTGCCGTTGCTCTTGAGCGGAGTGAGTGAGAGTGCCGACACATTAAGTTTCTCGGCGAGCGTCATGCGCTTCGATAGGTTCTCGTTCTGGGCAGAAACCGCAGTCACTTGAGAACTGAGTTGCTCATTTTTCTGGCGGATTTCGGCGTTCTCGGCACGCAGTCCGGCATTCTCCTTGCCGAGCGAGTCGATAATTTCCACATAGTGTCGCATAAGACTCTTCAGCGTCTTTATTTCGTCCTGAAGCTGCTTGATGCGGCGTTGGCTGGTGATTTTCTGCGTTTTCAGCTCAGTGAGAAGTTTTTCCACCTTCTCTTTGGCCTCGCCATATTTTATGAGGATAGAATCATTGTTGATATATTGCGTCTGGCTCTCGTAGTTTTTGAATTGGCTATTGAGCTGTTCGTATTCGCCGGCGAGCGAAAGCTGGTCGTTTTGCAGTTTAAGCTGTTCATTCACAGCCGTAGCCTCTTCAAACTGGCGGCGAGTTTCGAGTGTGGTGAAAATTAGGAACGACATCAGGGCAAGACCGCCAATGATGCCGGCAATCACGAGTATTTGTTTGTTTTTTGGAGTCAATTTCATAG
>CALZFJ010000056.1 GCA_945645715.1 uncultured Prevotellaceae bacterium
AATGATGGTTTACAAGGGTGCTGATGGTCAGTATCACCAGTTGAGTACTTCACCTGCAATGCCTACACCTCTTAACATCGACGGTGGTGATGCAATGACATTCTTGCCGACTACCTACACCGGTGAGATTGCAGTGCCTGTATATAAGAAGTTCATCGGTGTAACCAACGTATGGGATTCTTACGATCCTTCAATCAGCGCACAGAACGGTGACAACATCTGTATCCAGTATGCTAAGGACGCCAACGACCAGTTCTTGATGGGCACACCTGTAATGGGTAAGACTCACCGCGTACCGTTCAAGGTTAACCGCAAGGGCTACACTTACGAGATTGTTTACTCTGCACTCGACTATAAGGGCGTAACATCAACTCGCAAGTACTATGTAACCATCAAATAATTTCTCCGAAAGAGATTAAACGGAAGTAGAAATTAACTTGTAAAAGTAAAAAAGATGAAATTAAGTAAAATCATACTGACTTCTTCACTTGTTCTGAGCAGCCTTTTCGCCGCTGCTCAGGACAAGGAGGTCACTGCATTCAATCCACACTGGTACGTTCAGGGCCAGTTTGGTGTGCAGGAAACACTTGGCGAGACCTCTTTTGGAAAGCTCCTTTCGCCCACAGGACAACTTGCAGTGGGCTACAACTTCAGCTCTAAGTTTGGTGCACGCTTCGCCCTCAATGCATGGCAGAGCAAGGCAGCATTTGAGCTTACTGATGCAGTTTATAAGTGGAAATGGAACTATGTAGCTCCTACTATCGACATTACAGCCGACCTTACTAACATCATCGGTGGCTACAAGCCCAACCGCTTGGTATCGGTAGGCGTATTTGCCGGTATCGGTGCTAACTTCGGTTTCAGCAACAACGAGGCAGCTACTGCTAAGGCAGCACTCGCACAGCGCGGACACGATGCTCTTCGTCTCTACTGGGACGGCACTAAGACTCGTTTCCTTGGCCAAATGGGTGCAACTGTTGATTTCAAGGTGAGCAATCGCGTGAAACTCGGTATCGAGCTTCAGGCAAACGTTCTTCCTGATGGCTACAACTCAAAGAAGGCAGGCAATGCCGACTGGTACTTCAATGCCCTCGCAGGCGTGAAGATTGCCCTTGGCAAGACCAGCAAGAAGGTTGCAGCACCTGCACCTCTCGTAATGCACGACACAGTGTATGTTGACCGTGTAGTAGAGAAGGTAGTAGAGAAGATTGTAGAGAAGCCTGTAGAAGTTAAGACTGATGCAGTAGAAGTACAGAAGCTTCGCCGCGACATCTTCTTCACCATCGCTAAGACTGTGGTAACACAGAAGGAAATGAGCAAGGTGGAAGAAGTTGCCAACTTCATGAAGGCAAATCCTGCAAGCAAGGTAGTTGTTACCGGCTATGCCGACAAGGGTACAGGAAGCAAGGCACTCAACCTTCGTCTTTCGAAGAACCGCGCCAACGCAGTTGTTAAGGTTCTCACAGGCAAGTATAAGATTGCCAGCGACCGCATCATTGTTAAGAGCATGGACGACGACATGGAGCAGCCTTACAGCGATCCAGTTCAGAACCGCGTAGCAATCTGCGTAGTTGAATAATATCACCTATTTATCCGATTAAAAATCGATAATTAGTTCAAATTTACTGATTGCTGCCTTACTCACATCGATAATACGAGGAAAACGGTGGGTAAGGCAGCAATTTTATTTACGATTTGAAAAAGAATATGAGATTTAGTTTACTTTTAGCAACGTTGGCTCTCACGTCTATAGCATCGCTTGCCGAGGTGAACGGTGACGGTTACTACCGCATACAGAATTACAAGACTACACGATATGTGTATGTGACCGACAACAAGGGACGCCTCGACTATGCTACCACCACTGCCGATATGGGAGCTATCGAGCTTTGGCTCGGCCTCGACAAGGCAGCGTGCGACCCTGCCACAGTGTGCTATGTGAAGTCGATATCGGGTTCGCAATATGATGTGCAGGCTCAGGGTACAGGTATATATGAAATTATATCTACTTATGTGAAACTGCGCAAGAATAGCGACGGAACATATTTGGCTTACGGCGAGAAAAGCGGCATGACCAAGTATCTTGGCGACGGTGAAAAAGGCGACTGCGACCGTGGCGTGATGTCGAGCGAGGTAAGTGGCGACTATCGCAAGTGGTGGATAAAGCCAATAAACACCGATGATAACTACTTCGGCGTGAAGGCCGACCTCTCAGTGGGCGGTAAGCACTACCGTTCATTCTACACCGAGTTCCCCTATAGCTTTGCTTCGAGCGGCATGAAAGCCTACTACATCAGCAAGGTGGATAACGGCATGGCAGTGATGAAAGAGCTGACCGACGGAGTACCGGGAGAGACCCCGGTGTTCATTGAGACATCGAGCGACCAGCCGGTGAACTGCAAGCTGAATATCGGAGGTGTATCAGGCTCAAATCCATCGGACAACAAGCTCACCGGCGTGTATTTCAACACCTATAACGGTCCGTCACACACCAACCGTGTGGCTTACAACCCCAACACAATGCGTGTGCTTGGCAAGACATCCGACGGAAAACTCGGCTTCATAACCGCAGTGCTCGATTACATACCAGCCAACAGCAGCTATCTGAAAGTTGCAGCAGGAACAGCCGCAGAGCTGAAGATAGTTACCGAGGCTGAGTATGAGGAAGAAATGAGCAAGTTTGCGCAGTCGATAACCATGAGCCAGACCACGGCATCGGTTACCGAGGGCGAGCAGTTGCAGCTCACAGCCACCGTGCTGCCCGAGCCGGCAGCATCGCAGGCTCTCACATGGACCAGCAGCAACACTGCAGTGGCTACCGTTGATGCCAACGGACTTGTGAGCACCATAGCTCCCGGCACTGCCACAATCACCGCTACAACTACCGACGGCACTAACCTTTCGGCTACTTGCGCACTGACGGTGACAAAGATACTGGCTTCGTCGATAACCATAGCACCGACATCGGTAAATGCAGTGGAAGGCAGCCAAGCACAGCTCACAGCCACCGTACTTCCTGCCAAGGCTGCATCGCAAGCCCTCACATGGACCAGCAGTAACACTGCAGTGGCTACTGTTGATGCCAACGGACTTGTGTCGATAGTTGGAGTGGGAACTGCTATTATCCAAGTGACTACCACCGACGGCAGCAATCTCTCAGCTACTTGCGCCGTGACCGGTATTGCAGGTGTGGAGGCAATCTTTGCCAATAAGAGCGGCAAGGCCGACATCTACACCATCTCCGGAACGCTCGTGAAGAAGAATGCCACTGCCGACGATGCCAAGCAGCTTCCTGCGGGAATCTATGTGATTGGCAACATGAAGGTGGCAATTTCGAGATAATGAATATCCGTTAATAAAATAGCTTCTTTTCAACTGGAACCCCCTGCCCGAAACAGCTTCGGGCAGGGGGTTTCTAATGGCGTATTCAGCAGCGTACCTTAACGGCACGCTATCTTATCTTTTACAGCTTTTCGCCAAAGGCGAGGTCGCCGGCATCGCCCAAGCCGGGGACGATGTAGGAGTGTGCATTGAGATCGGGGTCGATTGCAGCAATCCACAGCGTTGTGCTCTCTGATGGGAGCGTCTTAGCCACGAAATCCACAGCCTTCTGCGAAGCAATCACCGACAGCACATGCACGTGCTTAGGTGTGCCCTTGGTGAGCAGAGCCTTGTAGGCAAGCTCCATTGAAGCACCGGTGGCGAGCATCGGATCGGTGAGTATGAGCGTCTTTCCATCGAGACTCGGCGAAGCAAGATACTCAATGTGAATATCAAATTCGTCGCTGCCCGGGCGATATTTGCGATATGCACTCACAAAGGCATTCTCGGCATTATCGAAGAAGCTCAACACACCCTCGTGGAGCGGCAGTCCGGCACGGAGAATGGTGGCAACCACCACCGGCTCTCCCACCACGTCGCAGTGAGCGGTGCCAAGAGGAGTGGTGACATCGGTGCGAGAGAAAGCTATTTCTTTCGACACTTCGTAAGCCATAATCTGCCCGAGGCGGTTAAGATTGTGGCGAAAGCGCATGCGGTCGGTCTGCAGATCGACGTCGCGCAGCTCAGCCATATACTGGCTTGCGAGCGAAGGCTGTTCAGCCAAATTCCTGATTTTCATAACGGTATATTTTTTTGAGTTTTCTGTTTCAAGCTAAATGCTTTCTCGGTGGAAGTGAGCTTCCGCGTGGAGAAAGGGAGATTATTGTGAGTTAAGAATCTTGCAAGTGAGGGCGAGGTCGGCAGTGAGCTGGCGTTTCAGCTCGTCGATGCTGCTCATGGGTCGCTCATCGCGCAGCCGCTGTACAAACTCCACCGTGATGCCGCTATCGTAGAGATTTCCGTCGAAACCGATGATGTGCACTTCGATGCTGCGCTGCGAGCCGTCGGCAAATGTGGGGCGGGTGCCGATGTTAGCCATTGCAGCATGCCGGGAACCATCGGGGAGCGTCGCCCACACGGCATACACACCATTCCGGGGTACAATCAAGTTGGTGGCAGGCAGCACCACATTTGCAGTGGGGAAGCCGATGTCGCGACCGCGTGCAAAACCATGGGCAACCGAGCCTGTGAGGCTGAACCGCCGTCCCAGCTTGTTTCCAGCCTCGGCAACGTCGCCGGAGAGGAGCAAGCGGCGAATGATGGAGGAGCTGATTGGGGCGTACTGTGCGAGATATTCCTCGGCACGAGCCACTTCGATGCCCAATTCGCTGCCGTGGCGCACATAGTCGGCAAGTTGCTCGTTACGGTTGTGCCCGAAACGGTGATTGAAGCCCATGAGGATAGCCGCAGTGGCATAATCATCGCGCAGAAGACGCATAAATCCGCTGGAATCGAGCCTCGACAGCTCGGAGGTGAAATCCATCAGCACTATGTAGTCGATGCCCGTAGCGGCGATTAAATCGAGCCTACAGCTGAGTGGCATGATAAGCTGCAATCCGTCATCGGGGCGAAGCACATTCTGCGGGTGGTCTCTGAACGTCACCACAGCCGACTTCAGTCCACGCGCGGCAGCCCACGAGCGAAGTTGCTCGATGAGCCACAGGTGACCGCGGTGCACGCCATCAAACATGCCGATGGTGGCAGCTACGATGCCGCAGTGTGATGAAAGTGGTTGTGTGATGATTTCAGCCATAGCGATTGATGAAGAGTAGTTTCTTTCGGTTGCCGTATTAGCTTATTATTGTGCTATTCGTTGATGAGCTTAATTCCTGCGAGAGCGTCGATAAACTCGCTACCAGGCGGCACGAGAGCGGTGGCAAAGCCCACCTCGGCAGCGGCATCGAGATTTTTCTGCGAATCGTCGAGGAAAAGCGTCTCCTCGGGCTTTATACCAAGATGCTCTATTGCATACTCAAAAATCGCGCGGTTAGGCTTGGCAAGGTGCGACTCGAAGGAGGTGACGCGGCCATCGAAGTAGTCAGCCATCTCGCGCCCCTCGGCACGGAAGCACTCGGCGATTTTTGAGTAGTACATTATAGGGTTGGTGTTAGAGAGCAGATATATGCCGAAATCTTTGCGGAGCATGCGCAGCTCCACGAGTCGATGCTCGGGAATGCCTATGAGGAAGGCATTGAGGGCATCATGCACCTGCGCGTCGGTGACATCGGCACCACCGCCGGGAATGCGACGGCGCACCTCGCTACAGAAGTCCTCGGGCGACATTTCACCCTCCTCGAGTTTCAGAAACGGTCCCGACTGCACATAAAGTCCCAGCATCTCATCAGCGCCCTGCATGCCAAGGCGGGTGAGAGCCTCCACGCAGCGTTCGCGCTCTATATCCATAATCACACCTCCAAGGTCGAAGAGGAGGTTGCGTATTTTCTTGTTTTCAGCCATAGAAACTATAATAATCTGTTAATGAAACATTCCGGCCGGCGAGATGTGGCGGAATGATAGTGCAAAAATACAATTTTCCGTGCACTCAGGCAAACCTTGGCGCGAAAAAGAAATCCCCGATGCTCACAGAGTGAATATCGGGGTTTCTGTAGTTATGAAACAAGATTGATTGTCACACAGAAGTGGATTATTCTCCTGCCTGCTGCTGTGCACGAACGAGGTATTTCTCGATATCCACGTTGTAGTTGGCAGCAAACTCAGGGTATTTCTCCTTGATAGTCTGGTAAATCTCAGCCTCGCCCTTGAAGTTCTTGAGCTCGCGGAGCACTGTAGCCTTCTTCAGGAGGAAGAGCGGAGTGTAGAGTGCGTTGTCGGCAGAGAGCGAAACAGCCTTGTCGAAAGCAGAGATAGCCTCATCATACTTCTTGAGGTTAACGTAGCAGTCACCGAGAAGCGATTGCGAAGCCGGACCCACGATAGTACCCTCAGCATCGAAGTTCTTGATGTTAGCAGCAGCCTCCTCATATTTGCCTTCCTTGTAGAGAATGATAGCGGCGTTGAGGCTTGCGCGGTTAGCGGGATCGTTGCTGTAGTTGGCAGCAACAGCGAGATATTCCTGAAGAGCTACAGAATCCTTGCCGAGCGAAAGATCCATATCAGCCTTAGCGATTTCGGCCTTGGCATTTTCCATGTTAGGATTGTGAATGCCATAAACGTAACCGAGAATAATCAAAGCCAACACTACAATGCCACCGGCAATCCAGTAGATGTATTTCTTGTTGTTCTCCACTTTCTGTTCAAAAGTTGAAAGCGATTCATTAAGCTCGTCGATTGATGTGCGAGTAGTTTCTTTCTTAGCCATTTTTGTCTATAATAACTTTTTAATGATAAAATTACAAATTCAGATTTGCAAAATTAATAGTAATTCTGCGATAAATAAAATAATTCGCCCGTTTTTTTCAATTTAGAGCCAAAAAACAGAGCACCAAGGCATAAAATCGCCCGGATTTGCACCTTAGTGGTGTGTGAAAAGAGCCTTTCGGCCAAGATTGCCGTTAGCGTTAGGGCAAATGGATTAGCCGAAAAGGTCAATCTTCTCAAACACGTCGGCATTGGCGGTGAAAGGAATCAACTTCTTGTGCTGCAATCGGCCCACGATAATAGCCGGGTGAATGCCATATTTTGTGGCATATTGCTCGATGACTTCGGCAGAGAAGTCGCCACGACGGATAATCTCGTTCTCAGCCGACACAGGCAGCAGAGTGCGCGATGCAAAAGCATCGGCTTCGTCTTCCTTGTTTTTCTGCTTGTCGGCATAGTCGATGTCTTCGAGGAAAATGTCTTTCTTTCCGTGTAGCAGAATGTGCCCCAACTCGTGGAAGAATGTGAACCAGAAGATGTCGTTGCGCTTGTATCGCCCCGACATCTGAATGCAAGGCACATTGTTGAGCCATCGTGTTGAGCCGTTGATTGGGGCTTTTGGCAGACATGGAGTATATACCAGCTTGATGCCGACAGATGCGCACAGCTCTTGCAGTCGCACAGCAAAATCTGCGGGGTGCATGGCACAGAGAGCTTTCATTGTGGGAATAGACTCGCGCAGAGCCTTATCGGAAAATTCGGCAACCTCCATTTCGGAGGCTTGAATTTCGCCACGTCGAAGCCATGCCGATATTGCATGAGGCTCTTTTGTGCCCCATAGCGATATACGAAAAGAGACTTTCAGCTGCTGGCGAAGGTAGTAGTCTTCCCATGCCTTAACGGTGCTTATTTGGAAGAACGACAGCAGGGCATTGATTTTCTCCTCGGCGGTGCTGACGGGTGGAATCCAGCCCAGTTCCATCATTTTTGTCAAAGGGAAAGTGCGCACCCACTCATAATCGAGAGCAAGCTGCTCTTCGCGCCTCTTCCGGGCGACGTATTCATCGTAGCCGCGCTGGATATTAAGCCAGAAATGAGCCGGGATTTTTGTGACACTCTCAAAGGCTACAGCCATATCGGGAGTAACGCTGCTATTGCCACCTATTACGGCAAAAATAGTCTTTTCGGGCTTGGATGTGCGCAAGGCAAATTCCTTGACGCTCATCTCCATCTCCTCTAATTTCTCAGAAAGGGTCAGTCCGGGATGAAATTCAATCTGCGGAACAAATTTTCTAAAAGTTGCCATAATCTTCAGTGTTATTTACCGTGATAGTTTGTAATTTCAACAATTTCCACACCCTTGATTTCTATCCATATGTATCTGCCATTGTCGTCGATGGGGATAGGGTCTTCGTGCGGTTCAAAAATCAGCCTAAAGGCTGGTCGAGGTTGCAAGCCCACTGTCCTTTCCTGTCGCCCGACAATTCGTGATAATGCCCCGGTAAATGGCGAACGTCTTCAAGGGTGTAAGCTCGATAAAGGTCGCGCATACGCATCAGGAAAAGTTCGGCTCTGCGTGGTCTCAACTACTTTGCGCATTTCTTGGGGTCGAATGCAATTTTCTCCAGCTTTTTGTTCTGAAAGATTATATCCATGTGGTAATTGTTGTTTCAGACTTACACATAGTGTAATGAAATTTTGCTGCAAATATAATGATTTATTTTTATATTACAGATAGTGTGAGTCGAAAAAAGAAATAATATATGGTTAGATTATGGATTTGTGCTAATTTTTCGCACAAATGTGAGGAATTATCCGGTTTTCTGTATATATTTGTGTCGAAATATAAAAATTTAGTATGACTATGAGAAAGATTATTCCTGCATTGATAGTATTGGCTGTGGCTCTTGTGGGCTGCAAGGAACGATACTCTGAAGGTGAAAAAGTGGGTAACCTCATTGAGTTCACTGAGAAAGGTGTGTTCTGGGACTCCTGGGAGGGCCGCTTGAATATGACCCAGACGGGTATGAACACGAGTGGCGAGCCGTTCAGCTTCTCGTTTGACAACGATCGCAACGACCAGGATTCTCTCATCAAGCTGCTCTATCAGGCACAAGCCGAGGGCTGGAAAGTGAAGATAAAGTACCACGAAGTGTGGGGCATGACCAATGTGTGGCGCAATCGTGGCGAGACCGACTATTTCGTAGATGATGTGACGGTGCTCGACAAGGACTTTGCCAATGTTGCAAAGCGTTTTGCTGGAAGCCGTGAGGGCAGGGTGGTAGATACCATCTATGTGGTAATCGACAAGAACGAGCTGAAGAACAGGAAATAGTCCTGCCAATAGACTGAAAACGATTGCGGTGGA
>CALZFJ010000057.1 GCA_945645715.1 uncultured Prevotellaceae bacterium
ACCGTGCACTGTTATCGAAGTAGGTCCTTGTGTAGTTACTCAAGTGAAAACAGTGGATACCGATGGCTATGAAGCGCTTCAGCTCGGCTTCGTTGAGAAGAAGGAGAAGCACACTACCAAGCCTGAGGCAGGACACTTCAAGAAAGCAGGAGTAGCTCCGCAAAGATACTTGGCCGAGTTCAAAGACTTTGACGGCGAATACAAGCTGGGCGACACAATTAAGGTAGATACCTTGTTTGCCGACGGAGATTTCGTAGATGTAATCGGAATCTCGAAGGGACATGGCTACCAGGGTGTCGTAAAACGTCACGGATTCGGTGGTGTAGGACAATCAACACACGGACAGGACGACCGCTTGCGCGCGCCGGGTTCTATTGGCGCATGTTCATATCCTGCCAAGGTGTTCAAGGGAATGCGTATGGCAGGTCACATGGGAAGTGACCGCGTGACTGTTGAGAATCTTCGTGTTATTAAGGTGCTTCCTGAGAACAACCTTCTCCTCGTGAAGGGTTCGATTCCGGGAGCAAAAAATTCAATCGTTCAAATCATTAAGTAATGGAATTAGCAGTATATAATATAAAAGGAGAAGACACCGGCAAGAAGGTGACCCTCAATGATGCAGTATTTGCTATTGAGAATGTGAACGAGCATGTAGTATATCTCGACGTAAAGCAATTCCTTGCTAACCAGCGTCAGGGTACACACAAGTCGAAAGAGAGAAGCGAGGTATCGGGAAGTACACGCAAGCTTGGCCGCCAGAAAGGTGGAGGTGGTGCACGTCGTGGTGACATCAACTCACCGGTATTGGTAGGTGGAGGCCGTGTGTTTGGCCCGCGTCCACGCAACTACAGCTTCAAGATCAACAAGAAGATGAAGGATCTTGCACGCAAGTCGGCTCTCACTTCAAAGGCAGCAGAAGGACAGATTATCGTGGTGGAAGACTTCACATTTGAGGCTCCTAAAACTAAAGAATTCGTAAAGTTTGCTAATAATCTTAAAATTGCAGACAAGAAATCGCTTTTGGTTTTAGCAGGTCAAAATAAAAACGTATATTTGTCGGCTCGAAATATTCAGAACGTGAATATCATGACTGCCTCGCAGCTCAACACTTATTCAATCCTTAACAACAAGGTGATAGTGATGGCTGAGAGCGCAGTTGAAGTTGTGAATAATTTTTAATGAAAAAGGAGGACTAAGAATATGGATATAATGATTAAACCCGTAGTAACAGAGAAGGCTAACGCAGTGAGCGAGAAGCTTAACCGTTATACATTCAAGGTTTCTCCGAGTGCCAACAAGTTCCAGATCAAGTCGCTCGTAGAGAGCCTCTACGGCGTGAAGGTGACTTCGGTCAATACGATGAACTATGATGGCAAGCGCAAGCAGCGCTACACCAAGTCGGGCATCATCTCCGGCAAGGTAGCCGCCTTCAAGAAGGCAGTAGTGACACTTGCAGAAGGCGAAACTATAAACTTTTATAGCAATATATAATTAAGAAATGGCAGTAAGAAAATTGAAGCCCACAACACCGGGGCAAAGACACAAGATTATTGGTGTATTTGATAACATCACTGCACGTACACCAGAGAAATCTCTTACAGTCGGCAAGAAGTCAACCGGCGGCCGCAACAACGAGGGACACCGCACAATGCGCTACCTCGGCGGTGGCCACAAGCGCAAATATCGCTTCATCGACTTTAAGAGAACGAAAGACGGTGTGCCAGCTGTAGTAAAATCAATCGAGTACGATCCTAACCGCTCGGCACGAATCGCACTTCTTTACTACAAGGATGGCGCTAAGGCTTATATTATCGCACCCAACGGACTTGAAGTTGGCTCTACAGTAGTAAGCGGACCCGATGTAGCACCTGAAGTAGGTAATGCACTTCCGCTTAGCAAGATACCTGTTGGTACTTTAATTCACAACATTGAGCTTCGTCCGGGTCAGGGAGCATTCATGGCTCGCTCGGCCGGTACATTCGCTCAGTTGACTTCGAGAGAAGGAGATTATGCTATTGTCAAATTACCTTCGGGAGAGACTCGCAAGATCCTTGCAGCATGCAAGGCCACAGTGGGCGTAGTAGGAAACAGCGACCACGCACTCGAGCGCTCAGGTAAGGCAGGACGTTCACGCTGGCTCGGACGTCGCCCTCACAACCGTGGTGTAGTAATGAACCCGGTTGATCACCCAATGGGTGGTGGTGAAGGCCGTCAGTCGGGAGGACATCCACGTTCGCGCAAGGGCTTGTACGCTAAGGGCTTGAAGACACGTCGTCCGAAGAAGCAGTCTTCAAAGTATATAATTGAAAGAAGAAAGAAGTAATTTGATTAATTGCAAATAAAACTATGAGTCGATCATTAAAAAAAGGCCCATATATCAGTGTAAAGCTGGAAAAGAAGGTAGCCGCAATGGAAGAGAGCGGAAAGAAATCGGTAATCAAGACATGGTCTCGTGCATCGATGATTTCTCCTGACTTTGTAGGACACACTTTCGCAGTGCACAATGGTAATAAGTTCATTCCCGTGTATGTTACAGAGAACATGGTAGGACACAAGCTCGGCGAGTTTGCACTCACCCGCACCTTCCGTGGACATGGTGGTAACAAGAAGAAATAATCAGGGCCCGGGATAAAAATTTTCTGACAAAAAAAGAATTAAAATACAATGGGTAAAAGAAAAAGAGAATCAGCCGAATTGATTAAGGCAACTCAGAAGACACTCAGCTTCGCAAAGCTGAAGAATGTGCCTTCTTCACCACGCAAGATGCGCCTTGTAGCCGACATGGTGCGTGGCAAAGAGGTGTTTAAGGCTCTGGGCTTGCTTAAATTCTCCAATAAAGAAGCTGCTGCCAAGGTAGAGAAGCTGTTGCGCTCAGCAATTGCCAACTGGGAGCAAAAGAATGAAAGAAAAGCTGAGAATGGCGAGCTTTATGTGAAGACCATTTTCGTAGATTGCGCTCCGATGCTCAAGCGCTTGCGCACAGCACCACAGGGACGTGGCTACAGAATCCGTAAACGCTCTAACCATGTAACTTTGTTCGTGGATACAATTGAAAAAAATAACGATTAACAAGACGCATAACGATGGGACAGAAAGTTAACCCTATAAGCAATCGCTTAGGAATCATCAGAGGTTGGGATTCCAACTGGTATGGTGGAAAGAATTACGGTGATACTTTGCTTGAGGACAGCAAAATCCGCAAGTATCTTAGCGCGCGTCTTGCCAACGCAAGTGTATCACGCATTATAATTGAGAGAACTCTTAAACTTGTGACTATCACAGTGTGCACCTCACGCCCCGGTATGATTATCGGTAAGGGTGGCCAAGAAGTTGACAAGCTTAAAGAGGAGTTGAAGAAGGTGACCGACAAGGATGTTCAGATCAACATCTACGAGGTTAAGCGCCCCGAGCTTGATGCAGAAATCGTGGCTGCCAACATTGCACGCCAGGTGGAGGGCAAGATTGCCTATCGCCGTGCAGTGAAGATGGCTGTGGCTTCGACCATGCGCATGGGTGCCGAGGGTATCAAGGTGCAGGTGAGCGGACGCTTGAACGGCGCTGAGATGGCTCGCTCTGAGATGTTCAAGGAGGGCCGTACACCGCTTCACACACTCCGTGCCGACATTGACTACGCACTCGTTGAGGCCTTGACCAAGGTTGGTATCATCGGTATCAAGGTGTGGATTTGCCGTGGCGAAGTTTATGGCAAGCGCGACCTTGCACCCAACTTCACAAGCAACGTGAAGGAGGGTCGTGGTAACAACAATGGTGGACCACGCAAAGGTGGTTTCAGAAACAAAAAGAACAATCGTTAATCACACTGACTTGAAATTTACTGAACAATGTTACAACCTAAGAAAGTAAAATATAGAAGACCGCAAAAAGGCGTAAGCAAAGGCTTCGCACACCGCGGTGACCAGCTGGCTTTCGGTTCGTTCGGAATCAAGACACTCCAGACCAAGTGGATCACAGCACGCCAGATTGAGGCAGCACGTATCGCCGTGACTCGCTACATGCAGCGTGAGGGACAAATCTGGATTCGTATTTTCCCCGACAAGCCAATCACAAAGAAGCCTGCCGACGTCCGAATGGGTAAAGGTAAGGGAGCTCCCGAAGGATTCGTTGCTCCTGTTACTCCGGGCCGCATGCTTATCGAAGTAGAAGGCGTAAGCTATGAAATTGCAAAGGAGGCACTCCGCCTTGCAGCACAGAAGCTTCCTGTGACTACCAAGTTTGTAGTACGCCGTGATTATGATGAATCTCAAAATGTCTAAGCGAATTATGAAGAAGGAAGAAATAAAGGAATTAAGCGACAAGGAGCTTAAGGAGCGCCTTGAGGTTGCTGAGAAGGAGTACCTCCAGACGAAGATCAATCATTCGATTACTCCGCTTGATAATCCGTCGAAGATTACAAAAGATCGTCGTATGATTGCGAGAATGAAGACAGAGCTTCGCGCTCGTGAGCTTAAAATTAAGTAATCCCAGCGAAACGAAATGGAAAAGAGAAATTTGAGAAAGGAAAGAGTTGGGGTAGTATCCAGCAACAAGGGTGACAAGACTATCACTGTTACCATCAAGTGGAAGGAGAAGCACCCCATCTATGGTAAGTTTGTCAACAAGACAAAGAAGTACCATGCTCACGACGAGAAGAATGAGTGTAGCGTAGGCGACACTGTTCGCCTGATGGAGACACGTCCGTTGAGCAAAACAAAGAGATGGAGATTGGTAGAAATAATCGAAAAAGTTAAGTAAAAAATGATACAGACTGAAAGCC
Organism: uncultured Prevotellaceae bacterium; assembly: GCA_945645715.1. Taxonomy (GTDB): domain Bacteria; phylum Bacteroidota; class Bacteroidia; order Bacteroidales; family Muribaculaceae; genus CALZFJ01. The sequence goes on from CALZFJ010000057.1 coordinate 4,775, forward strand.
GATTAACAGTTGCAGACAATAGCGGAGCAAAGGAAGTGCTTTGCATCCGCGTTATGGGTGGTACAGGCCGCCGCTATGCATCGGTAGGTGATGTGATTGTGGTCACTGTGAAGAACGCAATCCCTTCATCTGATGTGAAGAAAGGTACTGTATCGAAGGCAGTGGTCGTGCGTACAAAGAAGGAAGTCCGTCGTGCCGACGGTTCTTACATCCGCTTCGACGACAATGCTTGTGTGTTATTGAACAATGCCGGTGAGCTTCGCGGAACGCGTATTTTCGGACCGGTTGCACGTGAGTTGCGTGCTACCAACATGAAGATCGTTTCGCTCGCACCCGAGGTACTTTAATAATCAATATTGAGAATTAAAAAAGTAATGAGCAAATTGCATATCAAAAAGGGTGACACCGTGATTGTGAATGCCGGTGACGATCGTGGCAAGCAGGGCCGTGTGGTTCGCGTGCTTGTGTCGAAGAACAAGGCAGTAGTTGAGGGTGTCAATGTGGTATCGAAGAGTACCAAGCCCAGCGCAAAGCACCCCCAGGGTGGTATCGTGAAGATGGAAGCTCCTATTCACGTGTCGAACTTGAGCCTTATCGACCCTAAGAGCGGCAAGGCAACACGCATCGGACGCCGTGTGAATGAGAACGGAGTAAAAGTACGTTATTCTAAAAAATCAGGAGAGGAGATTAAATAATGAGCGCTATAACCGTAAAGAACGATTATAAGGAGAGAATTGCACCGGCATTGACCAAGCAATTCAATTACACCTCGGCAATGCAGGTTCCACGCCTCTTGAAGATTGTTATCAACGAGGGTCTTGGCGACGCTACAGGCGACAAGAAGATTATCGAGACAGCAATCAACGAGCTCACTGCCATCACCGGCCAGAAGGCTGTGCCGACACTGTCGAAGAAGGATATTTCAAACTTCAAGCTCCGCAAGAAGATGCCTATCGGTGTGCGTGTGACACTTCGCCGCGACCGTATGTATGAGTTTATGGAGCGTTTCATCCGCATCGCGCTTCCCCGTATCCGCGACTTCAAGGGTATTGAGAGCAAGTTTGACGGACGTGGTAACTACACTGTAGGTATTCAGGAGCAGATCATCTTCCCTGAGATCAACATCGACTCAGTGAACAAGATGATGGGTATGAACATTACGTTTGTTACATCGGCTCCGACCGACGAGGAGGGTTACGCACTTCTCAAGGAGTTTGGACTTCCATTTAAGAACGCAAAATAAAAACAGATCTTAGACTATGGCAAAAGAATCAATGAAAGCCCGTGAGGTGAAGAGAGCAAAGCTTGTTGCGAAGTATGCAGCCAAGAAGGCAGCGCTCAAGGCAGCCGGCGACTATGAGGCTCTTCAGCTCATCCCTAAGAACGCGAGTGTAGTGCGCCTGCACAACCGCTGCAAGCTCACCGGACGTCCAAAAGGCTATATGCGCCAGTTTGGAATCTCACGTATCCAGTTCCGCGAGATGGCATCACAGGGTTTGATTCCGGGAGTAAAGAAGGCAAGCTGGTAATCGGCTGTGCACAGAATCCCAGAATTTTCAACAAGGAATTTTGAGACAATTATAAATTAACATTAGTATTAAATATTGTTCGGTATCGGCCTTGCGCTGAGAGCAATCGAGGTGAGGGGTACCGACACTGAATCAATTTAAACAATTTTTTATGACTGATCCAATAGCAGATTATCTGACAAGATTGAGGAATGCGATCAAGGCTCAGCACAGAGTCGTTGAAATCCCTTCTTCAAAACTGAAAAAGGAGATTACAAAAATCCTTTTCGAGCAGGGCTATATCCTTAACTACAAGTTTGTAGAGGGTGAGAGCAATCCTGCAGGCACTATCAAGATAGCCCTGAAGTATGATCCGGTTGACAAGGTAAGCGCCATCAAGTGCTTGACACGTGTGTCGCGTCCGGGTCTTCGTCAGTACACAGGCTACAAAGACATGCCGAGAGTATTGAATGGTTTAGGAATCGCCATCGTATCTACTTCAAAGGGTGTCATGACCAACAAGGAGGCCAAGGCACAGCAAGTGGGTGGTGAAGTATTGTGTTACATTTATTAAAAAGGAGGTACCATTATGTCAAGAATAGGAAAATTGCCAATCGTGATACCTGCCGGTGTAACAGTGACGGTAAAAGATAACGTAGTGACAGTGAAAGGCCCGAAGGGTGAGCTTAGCCAGTCGATTAATCCCGACTTGACCATAGAGCAGGCCGACGGACACCTCACAGTATCTCGCCCCAGCGACGACCGCGAGCACCGCGCACAGCACGGTCTCTATCGCGCTTTGATCCACAATATGGTAGTGGGTGTGAGCGAGGGCTACAAGAAAGAGATGGAATTGGTTGGTGTGGGTTACCGTGCAACATCAACAGGACAAGTTCTTGAGCTTGCATTAGGTTATTCACATGCTATATATATCAAGCTTCCTAAGGAGGTGAAGGTAGAGGCAAAGACAGAGCGTAACAAGAACCCGCTCATCATCCTCGAGTCGAGCGACAAGCAGCTTCTCGGCCAGATTTGCGCCAAGATTCGCTCACTCCGCAAGCCTGAACCTTACAAGGGCAAGGGTATTAAGTTTGTCGGCGAGGTTATTCGTCGTAAATCAGGTAAAACGGCATCTGCCAAATAATTAATTTGACGATCATGACAACGAAGAAAGAAAGAAGAATTAAAATCAAGACACGTATTCGTGGTAAGGTCTCTGGTAGTGCCGAACGTCCTCGTATGAGCGTGTTCAGAAGCAACAAGCAGATTTATGTACAGCTTATCGATGATGTAGCCGGCCGCACATTGGTTTCGGCTTCGTCGAAAGGCATTGAGGAGGGAACAAAGAGCGAAATCGCTGCCAAGGTGGGCGAGCTTGTAGCCAAGAAGGCAATCGAGGCAGGCTACACCACAGTGGTATTCGACCGCAATGGTTACTTGTTCCATGGTAGAGTTAAATCATTGGCCGATGGTGCCCGTAACGGAGGACTTAAATTTTAAGAGAAATTATGGCAAAGAGAAATAACAGAGTAAAGACTACAAACGATATCGAGCTTAAAGATCGCTTGGTTGCCATCAACCGTGTAACTAAGGTTACTAAGGGTGGTCGCACATTCACTTTTGCAGCTATCGTGGTTGTAGGAAATGAGAATGGTATTATCGGCTATGGCCTTGGAAAGGCTAATGAGGTTACGGCTGCTATCGCCAAGGGTGTGGAGGCAGCAAAGAAGAACCTCATCAAGGTTCCGGTACACAAGGGCACTATTCCTCACGAGCAGGCTGCCAAGTTTGGCGGTTCGCGCGTAATCCTTAAGCCTGCATCGCAGGGTACCGGAGTGAAGGCCGGTGGTGCAATGCGTGCCGTGCTTGAGAGTGTCGGCATCACCGACGTGCTCTGCAAGTCGAAGGGTTCATCTAACCCGCACAACCTTGTGAAGGCAACATTTGCCGCTCTTGATGAGATGCGTAGCCCGGCTACTATTGCTCAGAATCGCGGTATTTCAATGGACAAAGTGTTTAACGGTTAATAATCAGAAAGTACATCATGGCAACAATAAAGATTAAGCAAGTAAAAAGCAGAATTAACTGTCCGGCTGTACAGAAGAGAACCCTCGACGCTCTTGGACTGAGAAAAATGAATCATGTGGTGGAGCACGAGAACACTCCGGCCATCATGGGAATGGTAAACGCTGTTCGTCACCTTGTGAAGATTGTTGACTAATCAAAAATTAGGACGGACACTTAAATAAAACGAAACTACGATATGGATTTAAGTAATTTGCAACCCGCTGTTGGTTCAAACAAGAAAGGTAAGCGCATTGGCCGCGGTGCCGGTTCGGGAAAAGGCGGAACATCAACTCGCGGTCACAAGGGAGCGAAGTCACGCTCAGGTTATTCAGCAAAGGTAGGCTTCGAGGGCGGACAGATGCCATTGCAGCGTCGCGTGCCGAAGTTTGGCTTTAAGAATCACTTCCGCGTGGAGTATAAGGCCGTTAATCTCGACGTTATCCAAGCAGTTGCTGAGGCAGCCGGCTTGACTAAGGTAACTGTAGCCGACCTGGTAGCTGCCGGAAAGGTACGCAAGAACCAGCTCGTGAAGGTTCTTGCCAACGGAGAGCTTACAGCAAAGCTTGAGGTAGAGGCAAACGCTATCTCGAAGAAAGCAGAAGAGGCTATCACAGCCTTAGGTGGTACATTCCAAAAAATTTAATTAGATGAAGTTTATTGAAACTGCAAAGAATATTTGGAAGATTGAGGATTTGCGGAAACGAATCAC
>CALZFJ010000058.1 GCA_945645715.1 uncultured Prevotellaceae bacterium
CTCTGTTTTCCACAAAGATGGTTTAGACAAGATTCTTAAGATACTCAACGACAATGGTGTGCGCTTCCTCTCTACCGGTGGCACACAGTCGTTTATCAAGGAACAAGGCTATGAGTGTGATGCAGTTGAAGACCTCACCGGATATCCTTCTATCCTTGGCGGTCGCGTGAAAACCTTGCACCCTAAGGTGTTTGGAGGCATTCTCAACCGTCGCGACAACGATGGTGACCGCGAGCAGATTGCTCAATACGAAATCCCCGAAATCGACCTCGTCATCGTCGATCTCTATCCATTTGAGGACACTGTAGCTTCGGGTGCTTCCGAAGCCGACATCATCGAGAAAATCGATATAGGCGGCATTTCGCTTATCCGCGCTGCTGCCAAAAATTTCAACGATGTGGTTATTGTCGCTTCTAAGGCTCAATATGAACCTCTCTATGAGCGTCTCGTAGCCAATGGCAATGCCACCACCACTCTCGAAGACCGCCGCTGGTTTGCCAAGGAGGCTTTTGCCGTATCGAGCGCCTACGACTCTCACATCTTCAACTACTTCGATGGCGAAGAGCCTTCGGCACTCCGCCTGCCCATCAATGGTGCCAAGGTGATGCGCTATGGTGAGAATCCGCACCAGAAAGGCTATTTCTTCGGCAACTTCGATGAAATGTTCACCCAGCTCCACGGCAAGGAAATTTCCTACAACAACCTCCTCGACATCGACGCTGCCGTGAACCTTATTGGCGACTTCACCGAGACTACTTTTGCAATCCTCAAGCACAACAACGCTTGTGGAATCGCTTCGCGCGACACCGTGCTCGATGCCTGGAAGGCTGCCCTTGAGGGCGACCCCGTGTCGGCTTTCGGCGGAGTGCTTATCACCAACCGCGAAATAGATGCTGCTACTGCCGAGGAAATGAACAAAATCTTCTTTGAGGTGTGCATAGCCCCCGCTTATACCGATGAGGCTCTTGCTATCCTCGAGCAGAAAAAGAACCGCATTATCCTTATTATCAAGCCCTTTGAGCGTCCGGCTCTCCAATGCCGCACCACTCTCAATGGTGCTCTTGTACAGGAGCGCGACACTCACACCGAGACTCCTGAGGAGCTGAAGCAAGTCACCGAAAAAGCCGTTGACCAAGCTCAAATCGAAGATCTCCTCTTCGCCAACAAGATTGTGAAGCACAGCAAGAGCAACGCCATCGTCCTTGCCAAGAACAAGCAGCTCTGTGCAAGCGGTATCGGACAGACTTCGCGTGTAGATGCTCTCAAGCAAGCCGTAGAGAAAGCTCACAGCTTCAACTTCGACCTCAACGGTGCTGTGATGGCTTCCGACGCCTTCTTCCCATTCGCCGACTGCGTGGAGATTGCACACAATGCCGGAATCACCGCCGTTATTCAACCCGGTGGCTCTATCCGCGACAACGATTCTATCGAATATTGCAATAAGAATGGCGTGGCTATGGTAACTACCGGCATTCGCCACTTTAAGCACTAATCAACTTATACAAAACATAACTTACTTTTTTTGACATTAACGCAATATGGGTCTTTTCTCATTAACTAAAGAAATATCAATCGACCTTGGCACTGCCAACACCCTCATCATTCACAACGACAAGATTGTGATTAATGAGCCTTCAATTGTTGCGCTCGACACTAAGACCAACAAATTGATTGCCGTGGGTGAACGCGCACGCCAGATGCAGGGTAAGGAGCACGAGGGCATTCGCACCGTGCGTCCGCTCCGCAAGGGTGTGATTGCCGACTTCAATGCCGCTGAACTCATGATTCGAGGCTTTGTGAAGAAACTCAGCTCCAAGAGCAATTGGTTCTCCCCTTCCCTCCGCATGGTAGTGGGTATCCCTTCCGGCTCTACCGAAGTTGAAATTCGTGCCGTGCGCGACTCCTCTGAGCACGCACAAGGTCGCGACGTGTATATGATTTATGAGCCCATGGCTGCTGCCCTTGGTATCGGTCTCGACGTTGAGGCCCCTCAAGGCAACATGGTGGTGGATATAGGTGGCGGTACCAGTGAAATCGCCGTAATCTCTCTCGGCGGAATTGTGTGCAACAAGAGCATTCAGATTGCTGGAGACGACTTCACAGAGGATATCCAGGAGCATATGCGCCGTGCCCACAATGTGAAGGTGGGCGAGCGTATGGCTGAATTGATCAAGATCAACGTAGGCTCAGCTCTTACCGAGCTTGAAAACCCACCCGAAGACTTCATCGTGCACGGACCTAACCAGATGACGGCTCTGCCTATGGAGATTCCTGTATCATATCAGGAAATTAGCCACTGCATTGAGAAGTCAATCTCGAAGATTGAGGCTGCCGTTCTCGGTGCACTCGAACAGACCCCGCCTGAACTTTATGCCGACATCGTGAAGAACGGTATCTACCTCACCGGTGGTGGCGCACTGCTCCGCGGTCTCGACAAGCGTCTCACCGACAAGATCGGTATCCAGTTCCACATTGCCGAAGATCCACTCCTCGCTGTGGCAAAGGGTACGGGCGTAGCTCTCAAGAACATCAACCGATTCTCATTCCTCATTCGCTAAGCGACTGGGGTTTAGATCGTTATATTTCCAATAAGGGTGTGTGGCATAAATTCGTTTATGGCACACACTCATTCGGTTATATATAAGGTTGATTATTACGTCAGCTTTTGTTTATCACATCTTTTTCTCTATCTATCATTGAAAAATCTAATTAATTTCATAATAAAGTATTTTTCGTGGTTTGTCTTCATTTTCTATGTGACAATCAGTTGCATGCTGCTGTTTCAGAACAATCCCTATCAGCATCATGTATATCTCACTTCGGCAAATCGCGTATGCTCGGCTGTGTACGGTGTATTCAACAACGTTACATCTTACTTCCATCTGCATGAAATAAACGAAGACCTGCACAACCGCAACGCATTGCTCGAAATGGAGGTGATAAACCTGCGCAACCAGCTCAACAGCGTGAAACTGATGCTCCCCGACTCTACTGCCGCTATGGCTGCGAGCGAACATGGCTTCGACTTCATTCTTGCCCACGTCATCAGCAACAGCATATCCCAGCCACAAAACTACATCACAATCAACCGCGGCAGCCTCGATGGCATTGCCCCCGAAATGGGTGTAATCGACCAGAATGGCGTAGTGGGCATTGTGAATGTGGTGGGTCCGCACTCCGCCCGCGTAATTTCCTTGCTCAATCCGCAGTTCCGCCTTTCGTGCAAGGTGAAGGGCAGCGACTTCTTCGGCAGTCTCGTGTGGGACGGAAAAGATGCCTACCATGCAGTGCTCGAAGAGATGCCTAAGCACGTGAAATTCGCAAAAGGCGACACCATCGTCACAAGTGGCTACTCCTCGGTGTTCCCCGAAGGACTTATCGTTGGTACCATCGTGGAACAAATCAAGGACAAGAACGACAACTTCTTCTCTCTGCGCATCGCACTCTCCACCGACTTCACTCAGTTGAGCACCGTACGCACCATCAAGAACAACCGCCAAGCCGAAATCATGGCTCTCGACGAGAACAACGGTAAAGGAAAGGAGGCTGAAAAATGATCAAGACCATTCTGCAATTCCTGCTTCTCTTCATCATTCTCACACTGCTGCAAGTGGTGTGCAACCACATCTGCATCTTTGGTGTAGCTATACCCATCGTCTATATCTACTTCCTTATCCGACTGCCTATCAACCTGTCGGTAAACTGGTGCATGACGCTTGCATTCCTCCTCGGGCTCACCATCGACATCTTCAGCAACACCCAGGGTATGAACGCTCTGGCATGTGTGGTTACAGCCGCTCTGCGACGCCCGGTGTTCTCGCTCTACTTCGCACGCGAAGATGACCTTGCCAACCCTATCCCATCAATACAGACACTCGGTTTTGGCATCTACATAAAATATCTGCTGTCAATGGTGCTCATATTCTGCATCTTGCTCTTTGCCATTCAGGCTTTCACTTTGCACAATCTGCAAGTCACAATGATGCGCATCGCGGCAAGCACCATTCTCAGCACACTACTCATTTTCGGTATTGACAGCTTAGACACTAAACGTGAGAAAAGACTATAATCTCGAACGACGTAAATACGTAATCGGCGGCTTCATCATTCTAATTGTAGCTATCTACATAATCAAGCTGTTTGAATTACAGGTTTGTGACGACAAATACAAGGTAAATGCCGACACAAACGCTTTCTTGCGCAAAACACTCTACCCTTCGCGCGGACTCATGTACGACCGCAACGGCGAGCTCGTGGTGTTCAACCAGCCTGCCTACGATGTGGTGATGATTCCTCGCGATGTGCAGCCTTTCGACACGGCCGACTTCTGCAACACGCTGCAAATCTCGCGTGAGACGTTCGACAAGCGTATGTCCGACCTCAAAAATCCACGCAAGAACCCCAACTACTCGCTCTACAGCCCACAGACGTTCATGACCCACCTCTCCGCTAAGGATTATGGCCGCCTACAAGAAAAGCTCTATCGCTTCCCCGGATTCTTCATTCAGAAGCGTGTCCTGCGACAGTATAATTACACTGCTGCTGCCAATGTGCTCGGTAACATTCGTGAAGTCAATGCCCGCGAAATCGAAAAAGACGACTACTATCGCCCGGGCGACTACACCGGCGACCTTGGCGTGGAAAAGAGCTATGAGACTTATCTTCGTGGCCAAAAAGGCGTGGAAATTCTCATTCGCGATGCTTTCGGAAAAATCAAGGGTAAATACGACAACGGAAATCAGGATATTGCCCCTATTTCAGGCAAAGACCTGAAGCTAAGCATCGACATCAAGCTCCAGCAATATGGCGAGAGGCTTATGCAGAATAAAATCGGCGCCATCGTGGCTATCGAGCCGGCTACCGGCGAGGTTCTCGCTCTCGTTTCAAGCCCTACCTACGACCCCAACTTGCTCGTGGGTCGCATTCGCGGCAAAAACTACAAGATGCTCTTCAACGACACCCGCCGCAAGCCGCTCTTCGACCGCGCAATTATGGCTGCTTATCCTCCAGGCTCCACTTTCAAGCCCACACAAGGACTCATTCTGCGCCAAGAGGGCATTGTCACGCCATCTACCATGTATCCTTGCTCTCACGGATTCATCTGCGGTCGCCTCAAAGTGGGCTGTCACGCACACGGCTCACCTATCGCATTGAAACCCGCACTGCAGACCTCATGCAACTCCTATTTCTGCTGGGGTTTCAAGCACATGCTCGACCGCCACTCCAAATATGGCACCACTGCCGATGCCTTTGAAGTGTGGAAAAAGCATCTCGTCTCGATGGGTTATGGCTATAAGCTCGGAATCGACCTCCCGGGCGAAAGCCGTGGCTTCATTCCCAACAGCGCCTACTACAACCGTGCCTACGGCGAAGGTCGATGGTCGGCTAACACCATCATATCTGTCGCTATAGGCCAAGGCGAAGTTCTTGCCACTCCGCTGCAAATTGCCAACCTTTGCGCCACCATTGCTAATCGTGGCTACTTCATCACTCCGCATGTGGTTAAGGAAATTGTGGGCGTAGGCCTACCACACCGCCTACACGAGAAGCACTATCCTACCGTAGATCGTGCCTACTACAATGAAATCGTTGAGGGTATGCGCATGGCTGTCACCGGCGGAACCTGCCGACGCGCCGCCTTTGGCGATGTGGCTGTGTGCGGAAAGACCGGTACTGCACAGAACCCTCACGGTAAGGATCACTCGGCTTTTATGGGATTTGCCCCGATGGATAATCCCAAAATTGCTATATGCGTGTATGTGGAGAACGCCGGTTTCGGCGCCACCTACGGCGTGCCTATCGGCAGCCTTATGATGGAGATGTATCTCAACGGAGAAATCTCCGAGTCACGAAAATATATGGAAACCCAGATGCTTGAAGCAAGCACCACCGGCTATCCTCGCACTTTCATTTCCAACAACAAACCAAAACCCTACACCGAATCAAATGCAACTAAGGACAGCATACAATAGCCGCGACAACTCTCCCCTGCGCTACATCGACTGGTTCACAGTGGTGCTCTACGCCATTCTCGTCATTGGTGGAGTGGTAAGCATCTATGCCGCAAGCTACCAGTTCGACAATGCCGGAATCTTCGAGTTTTCCATGTTCTCAGGCAAGCAGATGATGTGGATTGGCATCTCTGTGGTCATCGGTTTCTGCATCTTGCTTCTCGACCGACGCATCTACGATGCCTACGCCTATCCGGTATATGTAGCAATCATTCTGCTGCTGATTCTCACCATTTTCATTGCCCCAAATGTGAAAGGCTCTCACTCATGGATTGTCATGGGTCCCATCAGCATACAGCCCGCCGAGTTCGGAAAATTTGCCACCGCACTTGCTTTGGCAAAGCTCTTCAGCGGTTATAATTTCACGCTCAATAAGAGCTACACCAACTATCTGAAAGCCGGCTTGATTATTGTGTTGCCCATCGTTCTCATCATTTTGCAGCGCGAGACGGGTTCGGCTCTCGTCTATACCTCACTAATTTTCGTGCTCTATCGCGAGGGCATGAGCGGATTTGTGCTCTTTGCCGGCTTCTGCTCGGTGCTTTTCTTCGTCATTGCCATCAAATACACCGAGGTGCTTTTCTGGTCGATTCCTCTTGGCGAAGCTCTCGTGTTCATAGGCATAATGCTCCTTGTGGTTGGTATGCTATTTATCTACTGCCGATCGTGGGAACTTGGCCGCAACACTGCTCTCGGATACATTGGTGGCTGCGCTGTTGCCGCACTGCTCTCCTACTTCGGCATTGACGTAAATGGCACCATCTTCTTTGTGGCTCTAATCTCCGCATCAGTAATCTATCTTCTCATAGCCATGTTCCGCGAAAATGTGCGCAAGGCCTTCGTTGCCATCATTTTCGCTGCTGCTTCCATGCTCTTCCTATTCTCGGTGAACTATGCCTTCGGCAAACTCGAATCCTATCAGCAGCTGCGCATCAAAGTCACGCTCGGCATCGAAGACGACATTCGCGGCGTGGGCTACAATGTGAATCAGTCGAAAATCGCAATCGGCTCAGGTGGCTTTTTGGGAAAAGGTCTCCTAAACGGAACCCAGACAAAGCTCCGCTATGTGCCCGAGCAACACACCGACTTTATCTTCTGCACTATCGGCGAGGAAGAAGGTTTCGTTGGCTCCACAATCGTTCTTGTGCTGTTTCTTGCACTCATACTGCGCATTATCCACATTGCCGAGCGGCAACGCACGGCTTTCGGCAGAGTCTATGCCTATTGCGTAGCCTCCTATTTCATTTTCCACCTTGCAATCAACATTGGCATGGTCATAGGCTTATGCCCTGTCATCGGTATTCCTTTACCATTCTTCAGCTACGGTGGCTCATCAATTCTTGGATTCACCATCCTTCTGGCTCTTCTGCTACGCATCGATGCCTCACGTCGCGAGTCGGTCAATTGACGTCGCGCGATACATTCTGTAATCTGCACGTTGAAGCCTCACGCCTTAGTTGGCACAAAATAAGCCTCACGCCTTTGCCGCAAATTACTGTTTTGCGTGTTCAACGTGAGGCTATTCTTTGTTTGCTCTAAAATATGTTCCAGCCTGTAAAGGCATTATTTATTCACCTGGAAACGGTTCCATCCGTCCTTTAGGTGAGCCACTACTTGCTCGGCAGCGGCAATTCCTGCCTTGATGTTGGCTTCAGCAGTCTGCGCTCCCATCTTCTTGGGCGTGTAGAAAATGCGGTCACCATATTTCTCCTTCAGCTCGGCAGCATTGTCGGGCTTCACATCGGCAACATAGCGGAAGTCTGCACGCTCTGCAAAAGCCTCTGCAAGGCTCTCCTCATCGATAACCTCCTTGCGGGCTGTGTTGATAAGCACACCGTTCTTCGGCATAAGCTTGATAAGCTCCTTTGTAACCGACTTCTTTGTCTGTGGTGTTGCCGGGATGTGGAGCGATACATACTGATTGTTCTTGTAAAGCTCCTCCACCGAGTGCAAAGGAGTGATGCCATCGGCAATCATATCCTCATCTTTCACAAATGGGTCGAGCGCCGAAACTGTCATTCCAAAGCCCTTGGCGATGCGAGCCACATTGCGACCCACCTGTCCATAGGCATGGATTCCAAGGGTTTTCTCCTTCAGCTCCGTTCCTGCTGTGCCATTATAGTTGTTGCGAATCATCATCACAAGCATACCGAATACAAGTTCGGCTACTGCATTTGAGTTCTGTCCTGGAGTGTTCATCACACACACACCGTGTGCAGTAGCCTCTGCAAGGTCGATGTTGTCGTAACCGGCACCTGCACGAACCACCACTTTCAGTTCTTTGGCAGCATCAAGCACTTCCTTATCCACAATGTCGCTGCGCACAATAAGTCCGGCAGCATCAGCCACCGCATTTATCAAGTCGGCTTTAGTACCCTTCTCAAGAAGTACAAGCTCGTTGCCCGATGCAGCGATAACTTCCTTTATGCCATCTACTGCCACCGGCGCAAACGGCTTCTCTGTTGCAACTAATATTTTCATAGTCACTTCTCGTTGTTGTTATGTGTTTAAAAGATTATCCCCGCCATGTTTAGTGACGGCGAGGATAATCCCGTTTATTGTTTATTAGTTTATATTATTAGTGCTTTGCCTCAAACTCCTTCATTGCTGCCACAAGCACCTCTACGCTCTCCATGGGGAGTGCATTATAGAGCGATGCACGGAATCCGCCCACACTGCGGTGTCCCTTGATGCCCACGATGCCCTTGGTCGAAGCAAAATCTATGAAGTCCTTTTCAAGCTCCTTGTATTCAGGCTGCATCACGAAGCATACGTTCATAATTGAGCGATCCTCAGCATTCACTGTGCCCACAAACATCTTGCTTGAGTCGATTGCATCATAGAGCACTGCAGCCTTTGCCTTGTCCATCTCCTCAAGTTTCTTCACACCACCAAGTTCCTTATACCACTCAAGTGTCTTGAGAGCCGAGAACACAGGCAATACCGGCGGTGTGTTAAACATTGAGCCTTTCGAG